>DASPGQ010000737.1 GCA_035620555.1 Vicinamibacteria bacterium | reverse complement strand
CAACTCGCCGAGTTGAGCCTCCTGTTCGAAGCCAATGGCTCCACAAGCGAGGGATCCCGTGGTCCCATCTTCAACGCCCGCCTCGCGGATTTTTCCCTGCCGCCGGCGAGAGCGCTCTACGAAACGTTGCTCGAGCCCGTGGAGGCGTGGCTTCCCGAGGGGGGAGAGCTCATCGTCGTCCCGGACGATCTCCTGTTCTACTTGCCGTTCGAAGCCCTCGTCGTCGACGGTGGGAGCGCCGAGCACCGTTACGACTTCTCCGCGGCCACGTTCGTCGTCGAGCGCTATGCGGTCTCCTACTCGCCGTCGGCAAGCCTGCTCGATCCCCGGCTGCGACGGCCACGAGAGTTCGCCCGCGGGCTCCTCGCCTTTGGGAATCCGGCCTTCGACACCACGGCGGAAGATCAGCCGCCGCTCCCGAGCGCCGAAGCGGAAGTCGAGGCGATTCGCGACGCGTTTGGTGGCCACGTCAATGGCGTCTACATCGGAGGCGAGGCCACGGAAGCGGTCTTCAAGCAGGAGGCCGAGCACTATGGTGTCCTTCACTTCGCGACCCACTTCCTGAGCGACGACCGGCAGCCTCTCTACTCCAGGATCCTCCTGGCCCCGACCGATGGCGCGGCGAACGATGGCAGTCTCCAGACCTATGAGATCTTCGACGCCAAGCTGAACGCCGATCTGGCGGTCCTGAGCGCCTGCAACACCGGTCTGGGAAGGCTCCGCAAAGGGGAGGGCCTCATCGGCATCAGCCGGGCCTTCCTTTACGCCGGGGTGCCCAGCCTGGTGGTCAGTCTCTGGAGCGTCGACGACGAGGCCACCGCGAAAATCATGGCGCGGTTCTACGAAGGCCTCCACTCCGGAGCGAGCAAAAAACAGGCGTTGCGCCAGGCCAAGCTGGATTACCTGGAGGCGTCCGAGGGGGACAAAAAGGATCCGTTCTATTGGGCCCCCTTCGTCCTGAACGGGGACTGGCAGCCTTTGACGCTTCCGGCGACATCCCGTTCCCGGCCGCCCTGGATGCCCGTCGTGGTGGGGTGTTCCGGATTAGTCGTCGTGTTTCTCTTCATAAAGAAGAGACGCAGGGCGCGATCCACTTGACCGGCCCGCCCCGCGACCTGTGATATGGTTGCCGGGCAGACCGACAGGATGGACGATCGAGAGGGGGCGGGCCCGACCCGGTGGCGCCGGGGGTGAGCCCGCGCGATGCATCATGGGAGAAGACCGAAGCGCTCATCTCGCAGATCTCCTGCGCAAGGCTCGAAAAGGTGACGACGACGCACTGAACTCGCTGTGTCGCGAGCTCGAGCCGCCCATCCAGAGATTCTTCTGGCAGAAGTTCCACGACCCGGACCTCGTCGATGAGCTGTGTCAGGAGACGTTCATGCGGTTTCTCAAGAACTTCCCCAACATACGAGACCGCATGAGCCTGCGGGGATTCGTGATCAAGATCGCGATCCATGTAACGCAGGACTATTTCAGAAAGAAATATCGACAGCGGGAAGAGGCGCTCGAGCCCAACCTGTTGAGGCAGAAAGGGGATCCGGCCGGCGCTCTTCAGCACCGCATGGACCTTCGGAAAGCTTTGGCGAAACTGCCGGAGCGTTCTCGCCGCATCCTGCTCATGCGTGCCGATGGCTATAACTATGAGGAAATCTCGGCGAAAACGCAGTTGAGCGTGAGCGGAGTCAAGATGCAGGTGAAACGGAATCTGGAGAGGCTTCGTTCGACCCTAACCGATGTGACCCTTTCGTCTCTTGTGACGACTATAGTCACGAAAGGTTTAATCGAGCTCAGCCGAAACGGGTTGGGCTGAGACCAAACGACGTAAGATGAAGACCTGTCAGTACTTTCAAGCCCAAATCCTCGAGCTGGAGGAGCTGGGCAAAACCGCACGATCGGAGCTCGAGCAGCACGCCGAGATTTGTCGGGGTTGTGGAGCGACGCTCCGGGTTTACCGAGGGATCATGACTGCTCTACGTGGTGTGGGCGCCTCTGCGCACGTAGAGGCAGAGCAATTGACCCGTTTCGCGATCTATCGGGCGGCTCCGACGGAGCCCGACTACGATCAGACGCGAATGTCCGACGCGGACGTCACCCGGATCGAGAACCACATTGGCGACTGCTCGGGCTGCCGATCGGCGGTAAATAGCATCATCCAGCAGTACCGCGAAATGGACCAATTCCTGGCGGAAGCCGGCCTCCCTTCCGTGTCTATCGACCCCCCCATGAGCGCCGCTTCCGCCCGGAACTGGTTCGGGCAGGCCCTCGCCGGAATGAAGAGCACCCTCGTCCTGCGTCCTGCTTATCCGGCGGGCGGCTTGGCCCTCGCCGCCGCCGTGATCCTGCTGTGGATGTCACCGTGGCTTCGCGATCCTTACGATCGGCTGGCTTTCGTGGATACGACCGAGGAGAGCTTCTTGACTCGAGACGGTGGAAGCGAGCTGTCCCGCGGGGTGTCTCTTCTCAACGACGGGCGCTATCGCGAGGCGATCGAGCGCTTCGAGCGGTTCATCGAGGTCGAGACCGACGATCGCTTCCGAAACTACGCGCATTACCTCTCGGGGCTGGCTTGTCTTTCCGAGGCGAGAACGGAGCTCCTGGGTCGCGTGCTTTCATATGACGCCGCCTGGCTGGATCGTGGGATCGGTCACCTCGAGACCGTCACACGGTCGGATCGAGAGGGCCGGATTCGGGAGGACGCTTACTGGCTCCTGGGGAAAGCCCACCTCATGAAGAAACAACCGGCATTGGCCCTCGAGGCATTCCGCGAGGTCGCGCAGATGGGTGGACGTCAGGCCGGAGAGGCCCGACGACTCATCGAGGCCATCGAGGCGATCGAGGGCAGTTAGCGCTTGTAGAAGTCGGGGGCCACCATCTCGATCTGGAAGTCGCCGCTCAGCTGATGGGACCCCCACCGGATCTGCAAAGCCCCGCGGTCCATTTCCCCGTCCCTGAGCCGAGCTCCACCGCGAGCTC
>DASPGQ010000736.1 GCA_035620555.1 Vicinamibacteria bacterium | reverse complement strand
ACGGGACCGAGGCGGCAGCCCGGAGGCTCGAGCGCGTTTTGACCGCCGACCCGGCGATGGGGATCTTCCGCCATGCCGATGCCGGCTACGAGCGAGCGATCGAGGTGGCGCGTGAGCGCGGCGTGAAGCTCGTCTAGCTAGCTTTCTATGCTCTTCATCCGGAATATCGGAGAGCTCTTTGGCGCCGCGGGGACGGGCCTTGCGATCGAGAATGGTCGCATCGGCGCGATCTCGGCCGAGACCCCCGAAGGGGCGACGGTCCTCGACGCCCGCGGTGGCGCGGTCATTCCGGGACTCATCGACTCCCACACGCACCTCGTATTTGCCGGCGTGCGCGCTCACGAGTTCGCCCTGAGGGCGTCGGGAAGAACGTACCTCGAGATCGCGAGAGCGGGTGGAGGCATTCTCAGCACGGTCGCCGCCGTCCGCCGGGCGAGCCTCGACGAGCTCGTGGAGCTTGCCCTCGAGCGTCTTTCGCGCATGCTGACCTACGGCGTTACGACGATCGAAGTGAAGAGCGGTTACGGCCTCGACGGACCGAACGAGCTCAAGATGCTCGAGGCGGTCCGGAAGCTGTCGGAGATGCAGCCCATCGAGCTCGTCCCTACATTTCTCGGCGCGCATACCCTGCCCGCCGATTATCGCGATCGCCGCGACGACTACATCGATCTCGTTACCAGTGACGAGCTGATGGGTCGCGTCGCCCAGGAGGGCCTGGCGGAGTTCTGCGACGCGTTCTGCGAAGAGTCCGCTTTCACGATCGAGGAATCACGGCGAGTGCTCGAAGCGGGCAAGCGCCACGGTCTTCTTCCCAAGATACACGCCGACCAGCTCTCGCAAATGGGGGCGTCCCGTCTCGCGGCCGAGGTGGGTGCCGTGAGCGCCGAACATCTCGAGCACATCGACGACGGCGGAATCGCCGCGTTGAAGGAAGGGTCGGTGATTGCGGGTCTGTTGCCCGGATGCTCGTTCTATCTGGGGGTGACTCAGGCCCCCGCGCGACGCCTTCTCGACGCCGGCGTGCCCGTCGCGATCGCAACGGATTACAACCCCGGCTCGTCGATGGTGGAGTCGCTTCCCCTCGTACTGTCGATCGCCTGCACCCAAATGAGAATGACACCGGGCGAAGCTCTCGTGGCAGCGACGGAGACCGCGGCGGCTGCGCTCCGGCGCGGAGACCGCATCGGTACCATCCGAGAAGGAATGCAGGCCGATCTGGTGCTGCTCGATGTGCCGAGCGTCGAAGAGTGGCTCTGTCAGGTCGGCCGTAACGCGGTCAGGGCGGTCATCAAGAAGGGTCACATCGTCTACGAGAGATCATGAGCCGAATCGTCGAGCCCGACTTCGTTTGGCTTCCTTCATGCTTCCGCTCCCGCCATCAGATCGAGATCCTGGACGATGGCACTTTCGGACGCATCGGGGAGTCCTTCGCCCAAACGGCCGAGAGACTGCCGGGTGAAGTCCTTCTACCCGGCATGGTGAACGCACACTCCCATGCCTTTCAGCGTGGGCTGAGGGGAAAGACCGAAACGTTTCCGCGCGAGAGCGGCACGTTCTGGTCCTGGCGCGAGCAAATGTATCGTCTCGTCGATCGGATGGATGCCCGCGAGTTTCATCGGCAAAGCCTTCTGGCGTTTCGCGAGATGGTCCGCGCGGGCATCACCAGTGTGGGTGAGTTCCATTATCTCCACCACCCACCTTCGGGCGACGAATACGAGCTCGATCGAGTCGTCCTCGACGCGGCGCGCGAGGCCGGCATCCGGATCGTCCTTCTGGACGTATGCTACTTGACGGGCGACGTGGGCGAACCGCTCCAGGGGGCGCAGGCACGATTCGGCTCGGCTTCGGTCGAGGCGTTCGTCGCAAGCCTGGAACGACTGTTCCCCGGACTCGACTCCAGAAGCCAGTCACTCGGCATCGCGGCCCACAGCATCCGTGCCGTTCCCATCGAAGCGGCCGTGGCCTTACACCGGTGGGCACGCGAGAGGGGGCTCGTCTTCCACATGCACGTCGAGGAGCAGGAGCGCGAGATCGAGGCGTCGGTCGCCCGCTACGGCAAGCGGCCCCTGGCGCTTCTGTTGGATCACCTC
>DASPGQ010000735.1 GCA_035620555.1 Vicinamibacteria bacterium | reverse complement strand
AAAGTTCCAGACCGGCTTCTCGAGGTCTTGTTGACAGCCCGCGGCATAAAGTTACAAACTGCCGGCGTGAGTGGCTCTTCAGATAGCGAGCAGCCCCTCCGAGACCGCATCATCGAAGAGATCCAGGACTTGCGCGAGGAGGCTCGTCGGAAGGCTGACCGAGGTCCCGAGCTCCCACCTTACGACACGAATTCTGTTCCCCGTCGGGCTCTTCCCCCGCTCGAGAGCCACGAAGTCCTGACCTCACCCCATTCACCTGACCGCGAGGAGCTAAACGAGATCTGGGACGTATCACGGGCCCTGGCAGAACCGCCGGTCGGTCTTTGGGCGCGATTGTTCTTTCCATTTCGGGGTGCGATGCATCGGCTGGCGCGCCTGGCGCTTGGCCCTTTGATCGAGCGCCAGGTGAGGATGAACTCCCTCCAGGTCCGATTCGACAACGAGCTCGTAAGCTACGTCGACGAGCGAATCGACCGCATCAGCCGCCACTACGATCGGATTCTGGGACTCCATGGCAAACGGATGGAGGAGATCGACGAGAGACACCTCATCCTGCAACAGGAGCTGATTCGTCACGTTCACGACCTCGTCGAGCGGATCGAGTTCGTATTCGAGTCGGCGGAGCAGAACCATCTGTACCTGGAAGGCATGCTGCGCGAAACGAAGGAAGAGCTGAAGAAGCTCGTCGACCGCTGGAATCGGCTTTCGACACGGAACCCTTAGCCGGGATCGGATGCCGCGAAAAAGCATCTGCGTCTGCGGGGTTCAGGCCCCCTTCATCACTGGTGGTGCCGAGATCCTCGTCGGAGAGCTGGCCAAGGAGCTCAAGACGAGGGGCTACCTCGTCGACGTGGTGAACATCCCCTTCAAGTGGTATCCGGTCCAGGACATCATCAAGCAGGCGTTGATGTGGCGATTCGCCGAGCTGACGGAATCCAACGGAGTCCCCATCGACCTGGTGATCCCGACCAAGTTCCCCTCCTACCTGGTGCGACACCCGATGAAAGTGACGTGGCTGTTTCACCAACACCGCGAGGTTTACGACCTGTATGGCACGGCTTACTGCAGCTTCACCGATGACCCCGAGGAGCAGGAGATCCGACGGACCATCCACCGGCTGGACAACAAGACCCTCAGGGAGTCCCGTCGGATCTTCACCATTTCCAGGAACGTCTCGACGCGGCTCGATCGGTTCAACGGGATCGCGTCCGAGCCCCTTTATCCGCCTCCCCAGTACGTCGGCCGTTATCATTCGAACGGGTTCGGCGATCACGCGCTCTATGTCGGCCGCCTCGATCAGCTGAAGCGTTGCGACCTCCTCGTGGAGGCCTTCCGCTACGTGGTTCCTCCCGCGAGACTCGTCCTCGCCGGCCGGGGTCCGCAACTCGAGAACCTGAAGCGCCAGGTGGAGAGGTTGGGCCTTTCGGACCGCGTTCACTTCCCCGGGTTCGTGCCGGAGAAAGAACTTCTCGACTTGTACGCGTCGGCCTTTGCCGTCCTCTATGCGCCGGTGGACGAAGACTACGGATACGTGACCCTGGAGGCTTTCCTTTCGGGGAGACCGGTTGTCACCTGCAAGGATTCGGGCGGGACGCTCGAGTTCGTCGAGCATGGCGAGTCGGGTCTCGTCGTGGAGCCCGAGCCGCAGGCCGTGGCGGCGGCGGTGAACGAGCTCTACTCCAACCGCGATCGCGCCAGGGAGATGGGCGAGGCCGGCCGGCCCAAGGTGGCCGGGATCTCGTGGGAGCGCGTCCTCGACTCGCTCACCGAGCCGCTGCGATGAAGATTGCCTTCTGGAGCCCGCTCTCCCCTCAAGGCACCGGCGTTGCCGATTACAGCGAGGAGCTTCTCCCGCATTTGAAGGATCGAGGGCTCGACATTCATCTGTTCGTTGATGATTACGAGCCCGACAACCCCGATATCGTGCGCTCCTTCCCCTGGTACCCCGCGCGACGTTTCGAGGAGCTCTCGGAGCGAGAGTGCTTCGATCTGAATGTCTATCAAGTGGGAAACAGCTCGTTCCATCGCTACGCTCTCAACGCCGCTCTCCGATTTCCCGGAGTGGTCGTGCTTCACGATCTCGTGCTCCAGCATTTGTTCCTGGGAATGTCGGTCGAGCGCGGAAACCCGGCGCTCTACCTCTCGGAGATGAAGCGCGCCTACGGCTCCCGCGGGGCGGCGCTCGGACGTCAAGTGGCGGCCGCTCTCGGGAGCGAGCTTCTGACCTCGAAATTTCCTTTGTGCGAGCGAATGCTGGAGAGGAGCTACGGCGTACTCGTGCTGACCCGCTACATGCAGCAGTGGTTACAGCGTCGCTTCGGTGCGATGCCGGTGGGAAAGTTCATCGGACGCGCGCCCCACCACTACGCGCCGCCGCCGGGCGTACCGGCCGGCACGCCGCGAGAGGCTCGACGCCTGCTCGGACTGCCGGAAGACGCCTTCCTCATCTCCTCGTTCGGTCTCGTCACTCGCGCGAAACGAGTGGACAAGGCCATTCAGGGATTTCGAGAGCTTCTCGCGAGCGGAGCGAACGCTTATTTTCTCGTGGTGGGTGAGATACAGAAATCCTATCCTCTCGCCGACCTCGTTCGCGCGAATGAGATCGGTCCACGGCTCGTCGTCGTCGGCCGCCAGCCCATGGAGCGATTCTATCTCTACATGCTTGCGTCGGACGTCGTTTTGAATCTTCGCTTCCCCTCGACGGGTGAGCTATCGGGCACGCTCATGCGGACGATGGGCATGGGGAAGCCCGTTCTCGTCTCCAACACCGGACCGTACGCGGAGTTCCCCGA
>DASPGQ010000734.1 GCA_035620555.1 Vicinamibacteria bacterium | reverse complement strand
GCCTGGATGGCCTTCTACTGCATCACCATGCTCGCCATGGCGATGGAGCTGGCCTCGGAGGATCCGGCCTACGAGGACGTCGCGTCCAAGTTCTTCGAGCACTTCATGGCCATCGTGGAAGCGATGAACCACCTTGGCGGAAACGGTCTCTGGGACGAGGAGGACGGGTTCTACTACGACCAGCTTCGCGTCGGGGGGAGGTCGATTCCCCTGCGGACGCGCTCGATGGTCGGACTGATACCTCTCTTCGCTTGCGAGATCCTCGAGCAGGAGGTGATGGATCGGCTTCCCGGCTTTTCGAAGAGGACCGAGTGGTATCTCCGGAACCGCCCGGACATCACCGATTCCATCTCCTGCATGCATTGCGTCCCCGGCGAAGAGCACGGCCACCGCCTTCTCGCGCTACCGACGCGAGAGAAGCTCGTGCGCCTGCTTCGTTACGTCCTCGACGAGAACGAGTTTCTGTCTCCGTTTGGGATCCGCTCTCTCTCCCAATTTCATCGAGATCACCCTTACGAGTTTCGCGCCAACGGCGAGCTCTTCCGCGTCGACTACACGCCGGGGGAGAGCACGTCGGGGCTGTTCGGCGGTAACTCCAACTGGAGGGGGCCCATCTGGTTTCCGCTCAACTATCTGCTGGTCGAGGCGCTCGAACGTTACCACCACTTCTTCGGGGACGATTTGAAGGTCGAGTGCCCCACCGGGTCGGGGAAGCTCATGAACCTCGATCAGGTGGCGAAAGAGATCGCACGCCGTCTCGGGTCCATCTTTCTCCCCGACTCGATGGGGCGAAGGCCCGTCCACGGGGCGGTCGATCGCTACGCCACTGCGACCGATTTCCGGGACCTGGTCCTCTTCTACGAGTATTTCCATGGGGACACCGGTCGAGGCGTCGGGGCCAGCCACCAGACGGGATGGACCGCGCTCGCGGTGCGGCTCTTGGAAGACGGCGCCCGATCCCGCGAAACCGCGGGTCGGGTTCGTGCATCGGAGAAGGATGAGGCTCTCGAGAGGGTTTGAACGCTCCGCACCGAGCGAATCGCAGAAAGAGGGTTAGAAGATGGCTTCCAACGGTCGATATGACGTCATCATCATTGGCACCGGGGCAGGAGGGGGCACGCTGGCGCACCGGCTCGCCCCCACGGGCAAGAAGATACTGCTTCTCGAACGAGGTGGTTACGTTCCTCGTGAGACCGACAACTGGGACACGCGTGCCGTCGTCACGAAAGGGAAGTACCACATCAAAGACGCCTGGTACGACGAGCACGGCAAGGCGTTCCATCCGGGAACCCACTACTACGTGGGCGGCAACACGAAGTTCTACGGCGCGGCTCTCGTGCGCCTCAGGAAGCAGGATTTCGGCGAAGTGCACCACTATGGGGGCATCTCTCCCTCTTGGCCGATCGCCTACGACGAGCTCGAGCCTTATTACACCGAAGCCGAGCACCTGTACCACGTGCACGGCCTCAGGGGGAGCGACCCGACCGAGCCTCCCGCGAGCGCACCTTATCGCTTCCCGCCGGTGAGCCACGAACCACGACTCGCGAAGCTCGCGGAGGATCTCGAGCGAGCCGGCCACCGCCCGTTCTTCCTGCCGATGGGCATCATGCTGGACGAGAAGAATCCGCACAAGAGCGCCTGCATCCGGTGCTCGACCTGCGACGGGCATCCCTGTCTCGTCAACGCCAAAGCCGACGCACACGTCGTCTGCGTCGAGCCGGCTCTCGAGTACGAGAACGTTTCCCTGTTGACCGGCGCCCTCGTCTCGCGACTGGAGACGAGCCCCTCCGGCCGTGACATCACCAGGGTCCAGGTGGAGCGAAACGGAGAGAAAGAGACCTATTCGGCCGAGGTCGTCGTCGTCTCGTGCGGTGCCATCAACTCGGCCGCGCTCTTGTTGAAATCTTTCAACGACCGTCATCCCAACGGGCTCGCCAACGGCTCCGATCAGGTCGGCCGTAACTACATGTGCCACTTGAACTCGGTGATGCTGGCACTGTCGCGCTGCGAGAACCCGACGGTGTTCCAGAAGACTCTCGGCCTGAACGATTTCTATTTCCCCTCCGAAGACTGGGAGTATCCGATGGGTCACATCTCCTTCGTCGGCAAGACCGACAAGAACGTGCTGGCCGCCGGCGCGCCCCGGCTCGCGCCCGGATTCACCCTCGAGCTCATGGCGAAGCACTCGCTCGACTTCTGGCTTACGTCCGAGGACCTTCCCGATGCGCGGAATCGTGTGACCTTGACGAGGAGCGGCGATATCCAGCTCATCTACCGCCGGAACAACGAGGAAGGACACAAGCGGCTCCAGGCGAAGCTCAAGAGTCTGCTCAAGCACATCGATTGCACCGAGGACCTGTTCCACATGAACGCCTATATCGGCAAGCAGATACCGATCGCCGGGGTCGCCCATCAGAACGGCACGCTGCGTTTCGGGAGGGATCCGAAATCGTCCGTCCTCGACACGTCGTGCAAGGCCCACGAGATCGATAACCTCTACGTCGTCGACGGGAGTTTCTTCCCGTCATCGGGCGCGATGAACCCCGCCCTCACAATCATGGCGAACGCCCTTCGCGTGGGGGACCATCTAAAGGAGAGAATGCGATGATGCTTCTTCCCCGAGCCAACGAAAAGATGAAGGCCGTCGCGGTGTTTCCCGGCAAGGCCTCGAGCATCCATCTGACCGAGCTGCCGATGCCAAAGGTGACGGACGTTCCCGGAGGACGGGGCGTTCTGGCTCGCGTCATCCGCGTCGGCGTCGACGGAACCGACAAAGAGATCAACGCCGCCGAGTACGGCCAGGCGCCTCCCGGGTACGACTTCCTGGTTACCGGACACGAGTGCATGGGGCAGGTGGTCGAGGTGGGTGAGAACGTCACCGAGCTCGAGCCCGGTGACTACGTCGTCCCCACGGTCCGGAGACCGGGGCAGAGTTTCTACGACGGGATCGGCCAGTACGACATGACGACCGACGATGTCTATTTCGAGCGCGGAATCAACCTTCGTCACGGTTATCTCACCGAGTATTTCGTCGACGATCCGGACTACATCGTCAAGCTGCCGAAAGGGCTTCGCGACGTGGGAGTACTGCTCGAGCCCACGTCGGTCATCGAGAAGGGCATCGTTCAAGCCTACGAGCTCCAGCGCCGCTTGAAGGTCTGGCGTCCCCGTCGCGCTGCCGTGCTCGGCGCCGGCACCATCGGTCTTCTCGCCGCCGTGTCCCTCCGGATGCGGGGGCTCGAGGTCACGAGCTTCGGTCGAACGCCGGCTCCCTATCGGAACGCCGATCTCCTCCAGGAGATCGGGGTGCGTTACGTCTCGACGAAACAGAAGCCTCTCGAGGAGGCTTCCAGAGACTATGGGCCATTCGATATCATCTTCGAGGCGACGGGCTTCGCGCCCATCGTGTTCCAGGCGATGGAGCACGTCGGCAAGAACGGTGTTCTCATCCTCTCGAGCGTCACCGGAGGCGGACGCCACGTCGACGTTCCCGCCGATGCCATCAACCTGGGCTTCGTGCTCGGCAACAAGGTGGTCGTGGGCACGGTGAATGCGAACCGGGAGTACTTCGAGGCGGGCATCTACGATCTATGCCGGGCTCAGCTCGAGTATCCCGGGTGGTTGAACAAGCTTCTGACGCATCCCGTCGAGGGGTTGGAACGTTTCGACGAGATGATGCGCCTTCTGACGACCGAAAAGGACGCCATCAAAGTCTTCGTCAACGTCAGCCAGGAGTGAATCGATGGACAGGCCGCTCTTCATTCCCGTCATTCTCGGTACCGCCCGCAAGGGGCGGATGAGCGCTCATGTGGCGCGCTTCGTGCACGGCGAAGTCTCGAAGCGAGCCGCCGTCGAGACCGAGCTCATCGACATTACCGAAGTCCCGATGCCCATCGACGGGGCCGGAGAAGACATCAAGGATCCGTCGTTCTCGGCGAAGATGAACCGTGCCGACGGCGTCATCATCGTCGCGCCCGAGTACAACCACAGCTTTCCCGGTCTTCTGAAACACGTACTCGATACGTGCCTCGAGGAGTACATCCACAAGGCGGCAGGTATCGTGGGTGTGGCCGCCGGGCCCTTTGGCGGCACCCGAGTGGTGCAGAGCCTGCTTCCCGCGCTTCGGGAGATGGGCCTCATGACCATCTTCACCGACGTCAACTTCTCGAGCGTGCACAAGCTCTTCGACGAGAACGGCAAGCTCCTCGAGCCCGCTTACATTCGCAGGACGGCGAACTTCCTCGACGAGCTGGAGTGGATGGCGAAGACGCTCCGGCACGGGCGGGAGAACATTCCCCAGGAGTAGAACCATGACTTGTCCCGAATGCGGTATCGAAATGACGCATCACGCGACGAAAATCGTTCAACCCACGAGCGCCACCGAAGAGGCGATGGTCGATCCCGATCTCGGGGGCGTCGCTCTGGAGCGGCACGCCTGCGCGGCATGCGGCGAAAGCGCGAGCCGTTTGGCCGAGCCGGGAGCCAAATGACGTTTCGCATTCGCGTCCACTATCCCCTGACTTCGGCTGGGAGCGTGGTTCTTCGAACCGAAGCGGATTGGGAGAGGGACGTCGAGCCAGTGGATGGCGGGAGCTCGTATTTCGACTTTCGCGTGGAGTCGAAGGCATCGTTTCTTTATTTCAAGCCGGTTCTACGCGAGAGAACCAACGGGATCCGCTGGTCGGCGGGAGAGAACTACCTCGCACTGTCCGACGAACAAGACCGGGAGGTCTATCCGTACTTCGACGTCGATGACCGGTGCAGCGTCTGCGAGATCCGGGAAGCGGAGTACCGCTACCGAGTCTTCTATCCGCCCGGCTATCACGAGAACGTCCTCGAGCGCTTCCCCGTCCTCTACATGCACGACGCGCAGAACCTCTTTTTTCGCGAGGAGGCGTTCCAGGGATATCACTGGCGCATCCCCGAGACCCTGAGCCTTCTCGATGCGATGAACCTGGTCAAGAAGGTGATCGTCGTGGGCATCTACCCGAACGATCGCGAGAAAGACTATACGAAGCCGGGCTACGAGAAGTACGGCCGATTCCTCGTCGAAAACCTGAAGCCCGAGATCGATCGCTCGTTTCGCACACTTCCCGGGCCCGAGTCCACTGCGGTGATGGGCTCGTCGCTCGGGGGTGTGGCGTCGTTCTTCATGGCGTGGCAGTGGCCGGAGGTCTTCGGCATGGCGGCGTGCCTGTCGAGCACGTTCGGATGGCGCGACGATCTCGAGACCCGCGTCGAGAACGAGCCGCGCCGCAACGTCCGGTTCTATTTGGACAGCGGCTGGCCGAAGGACAACTACGAAGCCACGCGCAACATGAGAACGCGCTTAGTGAGGAAAGGCTATCGACCGGGGAAGGACCTGTTTTATCTCGGCTTTCCCGAAGCGCTCCACAACGAGACTTCCTGGGCGATGCGCTGTCACGTGCCTTTCCAGTTCTTGTTCGGCGACCGTTAGCGTGAGCTCGGCTTCGCGGGCGCCGCCTTCAACTTGGCGGTGGCCCTCTCGAAGGCGCCCTCGTTCGTCTTCAACGACGCCGTGTCCAGCTTCCCTCGATAGTTCGAATTGATCTCCCGGGTCAGGTTGCTGATGCGCGCCTGGTGCGTCGAATGGTCGCTGAAGAAGAAGTTCGCCACGGCTCCCTGATCTCCGGTGTGCCTATTGAAGATTCTCCAGACCTCGGGTGCCTGGAAGGGATCGTATCCCGCATCGATCATGTACTCGAGACCGACGCGGTCCGCCTCGTCTTCGAGGTCGCGGCCGTGACCGTTGACGATGGCGCCCAGGGTCAGACTCGAGCCGAGCCCCGTCAGCAGCCCCGCCCAGGGATTGTCGGTTTTCGCGCCCACGACGATCCCGCCGGCCAGCGCCCCCAGCTGCAGCCACTTCAGTTTGTTCCTCTGTTTATAACCTCGGTAGCCGTGACGATGGGTGGCATGGGCGATCTCGTGCCCCATGACGGTGGCAAGCTGCGCTTCGTTCTCGAGAACGCGAAGAAGTCCCGTATGAACGACGACCGTGCCGTCGGGGAGGGCGAAGGCGTTCAGGCTCGGATCTTCGATGACGCTGAAGTTGAACTTCAGCTCATCGGTATCGACCCATCGAGGCACCAGACCCGAGCCCACTCGGGCAACGTAATCCTGCAGGGCCGCGTCGTCGCTGCGAGGGAGCTCCTCTTTCAACTTTTCGACTTCCTGGGCGACGAGGCTCATGAACCGAGTTTCTTCCTCGTCGAAGCCCGGCGGATAGATTTTGGCCTCCTTGACCTGGACCGCGCCACGGTCGAGGACGATGCCCTTTCCATCGATACGCATACCCGAACGGAGCGGTTCGGACGGCGCGGCTCCCTGGGGCCAGACGAGCTCTCGGCCTCCGAGCTCGATCCGAGCGTTCTCCCGGACTTCCAAGAAACCCTCGAGATCGACTTCCTCGAAGCGCTTGTTCTTCACCTTGAGCTTCTTGGCGAGAAAAGCGTCGCCTCCCCTCGTGCCATCGACCTCGACCTCCCAGCCGATGCGAAGGTCGGCAAACGTCACGCCTTTGTGATTCGGACGCTCGATCCGGGTCTCGGCGGTCGTCCGCACGGGAACGCCTTCCACCACGAGCGAGCTCGCGCCCAGATCCCAGACGTATCCCCGGAGCTTCTCGCCGAAGGCGTTTTCGCCGACGAGAAGAACGATCGATGCGCCCAGACAGAAAGAAATCCCCTTCCTCATCGCGTCTTCCTCGTTTGACCGACGTTAGCACAAAACACCCGGCGTCACGACTCGGCTCGGTTGCGGGCGAGCGGCACGAGATGGTATTTTCGCCTTGTCATCCGAGGAAGGGGGATGAGCCGATGAGGGCAGAAATACCGCTTTTTCGGTGCATACCTTGGATCGCGTCGTTCTCCATCGCTGGCTTCGCGTTCGCAACCCAGCCTTGGTCGGGGCGCACCGGGGAGGTCGAGAGGATCCTCGCCAAGGGCGAGGTGACGTCGATCAAGCCGCTGGGCGAAGGCAGGAACGACCCCAAGAAGCTGACCTTGACTCTGGAGGGGAGCACGCTCTCTGGACTGTGGAAGCCCATCGAGCGAGGCAAAAAAGATTGGGCCTGGGAAAGCTACCAGGCGGAGGTCGCCGCGTATGAGCTCGACAAGCTCCTCGACCTCGGGATGGTTCCACCCACGGTCGTGAGGACCGTCGGCGGCGTGCCAGGGTCGCTTCAACTCTGGGTCGATGGATGCCGATTGTTCGCCGACGTGGGAGACGAAACACCCGCGGAGCCGGAGCGGTGGGAGCGGCAGATCTCTCGCATGAAGGTCTTCGACAACCTTATCAGCAACTGGGACCGGAGCGACCGGGACTATCTGGTCGACTCCGACTGGGGAATCGTGCTGATCGATCACTCGCAGGCGTTCTTGAGCACCAAAGAGCTCAGTCCGAACCCCGACCAAATCCCGGAACGTTTCGACAAGGGCCTCGTCGAGGAGATCCGGGCGCTCGAGCCCGACACGCTTCGTTTCAAGTTCGGAAGATTGCTCATGGAGCCTCAAGTCGAGGCGATTCTGGCGCGTCGCGACGTGCTGCTCGACCGGCTCGAGAAACTCATTGCCGAGCGTGGCGAGAGTGCCGTAGTCTTCTGATTCTTAGCCGCTCCTTGGCAGCACGCGCTCAATCGAAATGGCGGACCCCTCGCCAGAAATCAGCGAGCGATGTCTTCAAGCCCCGAGCGATCCAGACGCTGCGTTGCGACTCGTAGGGCATGCAGTATCCACAGTCGAGCGCATCGAGGGCCAGGGTCACCTGGTCGAACCTCGCTCCCAGGCCCGCCTCGGAGCCTCCGATCACGATCCAGACGTTTCCGCCCGTCGGGCCCCAGTACCAATAGTTGTTGTGGCCGCTCGAAGCTCTCGGAAGCCCGAGGTCCTCACCGAACCGGTCGATGGCTCCGGCGATGCCATAGTCCGGGGCGAGAATCCCGACGCGAGAACGTTCGTCCTCCGGAAGGCTGGCCCAGACGCGAGCGATCTTGCGTACGATGTCTTCCCAGCCGTGCATGTCGGCGTAATGCTGGGAAAGCGCCCCGAGCTCTTTGCGCTCCTCCGTCGAAGGCTCCTGACCGAGCGCCCTGGCGTATCGAAGATACGCGTCCACCGGAAGCAGTGGGATGGTGAACGGAGCGAGAACCGCGCCACCCAGGATCAGGATGAAGACGAGAGCGGTTCGCGCCCAGCGAGAGGAGAGCCAGGATTCCACTACGACGGCCCCAGCCGGGAGCAGCCAGGTATAGGCCGGTGCCAGGTAGCCCGACCGACTCGTGCCCGCGCTCACGAGGATTGTGAAAACGCTCAGATAGACGAAGCCCAGGAGGCGGAACCGACGCCCTCCTGGCGCGGCTAAATAGAACAGGAGTCCGGAAATCCAGAGAGGAGCCGTCAGGGGGTGCATCATTTCCACTTGACCGAGGAGAAACTCCAGGGGCGCGACTTCGCGCATCTTCTCGGTGGTCGCGACCTGCATGAACTCGAGGGTCGGCCACCCATGTGATATTTGCCAGACCAGGTACGGAGCCAGCCCCATGAGGGCCACGCCGGCCGCGAGCCAGGGCCCCGGCGTCAGAAGCCAGCGCCGCTCGCGCGTCGCGGTGAGACCTACTGCTAATCCTGCACCGAGCCAGAGAACACTGATCTTGTTGGCGAGCCCCAAAGTCAAGGCGAGCCCAACCGCGAGCCACAGACGCTCCTCACCGCGAGCCATTCGGATGAACAGATAGGCAACCACCGCCCAGGCCATCACGTCGAGGGCGTTCATGGAGTAATACTGGCTGACACTCAGATAGGCGGGTGCCACGAAGGCCGCGGTCAGCGCCAACGCGCAGGCGTAGCGACCTCCTCCGAGCTCTCGAGTCATGAGACCCACGAGGACCAGGCTCACCGCACCGGCCAGCGCCGGAACGATCCGTATCGCCGGGAGAGAATCCCCGAGGAGCGTTCGGGAGGCTCGCAAAACGAGAATCGAAAGCGAGGGGTGGTCGACGTAGCCGAGGTCCAGATGTTCGGAGCAGGCCAGGTAGTACAGCTCGTCGCGAAAATATCCGTACTCGGTCGCCGTCGCCAGATGGAGGCCGATCTTGGCGGCAGCAAACACGAGAAGCAGGTTGCGGTACGACATGGCACGAGTGTTCGCCTCCGAGCCAATCAACGCAACCCACGAGTCCCTGATTCGAGGATGACGCGCCAAGTCTCTGATCCAGAAAGGTCTGCGGTTCTTCATTACGTGCTACGCTTCGTGCCGAGCAATGGCCAAAGGGCTTTTCCGCTTCGGGCTCTTCGAGCTCGACCGTACCCGCGGCGAGCTTCGACGCGAAGGTCGACGCGTGCCCATCCAGGATCAACCGTTGAGGCTCCTCGAGCTGCTCGTGGAACGCGCCGGCGGGACGGTGGGTCGCGACGAGATCCGTAATGCTCTGTGGCCCGAGACCGTCCACGTGGACTTCGAGGCGGGGCTCAACGCGGCCGTACGGAGGCTCAGGGAGGCGCTCGACGACTCTGCCACGAATCCTCGCTACGTGGCGACCGTCCCGAGGCGCGGCTACCGCTTCATTGCCCCCGTCGAGACGTCCATTGCCTCGTCCCGAAAGCGATGGCCGTGGCTCCTGGCGGCATCGGTTCTCGTGGTCGGTGTCCTCGCCCTCGCCGTTCGAATCTTCGTGGCTCCCGCGGGGCCTATCCGAGTCGCCGTCCTCCCCTTCGAGAACTTGAGCCAGGACCCTTCCCAGGACTTTCTCGCCGACGGGTTGACCGAGGAGCTCATCACCGAGCTCGCGACGAAGAGCTCGGAACAGCTCGCGGTCATCGCGAGAACTTCGGTTCTGCCCTACAAGGGCAGGTCGAAGACCGCGCGCGAGGTCGGGGCGGAGCTCGACGTCGATTTCCTGCTCGAAGGCTCGGTACGCTCCGATGGCAAGAAGCTGCGTATTGCCGCCCGGCTCGTGCGAGGCTCGGACGAAGCGAGCGTGTGGTCGGCCGACTTCGAGCGCGAGCTCGACCGTTTGATCGCTACCCAGAGAGAGATCGCATCCGAGGTCGCCCGGGCGATGGCCGTTCGCCTCGTTCCCGAAGAGCGAAAGCCCCCCGACGCCCAGGCGTACGAGCTGTTTCTTCGAGGGCGGTTCTTTCTCAACCAGCGCTCCCAGGACGGGTTCTCCGCCGCCCTGTCCTCCTTCGAAGCGGCCGTGGCCCGAGATCCGAGCTTTGCCGCCGGCTACGTCGGGTTGGCCGAGACCCATGCGCTCCTCGGCAATTACGACTTCCTGGAGCCTGCCGACGCCTATTCGGCGGCGATTCAGCCGATCACCAGGGCGCTCGAGCTCGATCCCGACCTTGCCGACGCCCACCTCGTGCTCGCGTACCTGAAGGACGCCTACCAATGGGACTGGGAGGCTGCCGAACGCGAATACCGCAGAGCGGTCGAGTCCAATCCCAATCTCGCACGGGCCCATCACTGGCTCGGGGGGTTTCTATCCTCGCGGGGCCGACACGACGAGGCGATCGCGTCGACTCGGCGGGCGCTCGAGCTCGACCCACTTTCGTTGATCGTACACACCGAGCTCGCCTGGCAGTTGTTCTTCGCGCGTCGCTACGAAGACGCCATCGAGCAATGCCGGCGGACGATCGAGCTCGATCGCGACTTCCTTCCCGCCGTCGACAGTCTGAAGTGGATCCTGATCGTCGCCGGTCGACAAGAAGAGGCGGGGGAAGCTTTCATACGGGTCATGGAGCTCGAAGGGGAATCGGCCGAGAGCCTCGCCCAAGCTCGGGTGGCGCTCCAGGAAGAAGGCATCGGCGCTCTCCTGCGAAGGTCGGTCGAGGCGACCCGTGCCCGCCCAGCCTACGACGTCGCGATCGACTACGCCACGCTCGGCGAGGTGGACCGCGCTCTCGAATGGCTGGAGCGAGCCTACGCCAAAGGAGAGACCGACCTGGCCGACATCCGGGTCGATCCACGACTGGATCCCTTGCGCCAGCGTGCGGCCTTCGAAGAGATCGCGAAACGAGTCGAGTCCCCGAGACCCTTCGCTATCGAGCCGAAGTCATCCGGCGGATCTCATCGTCCCGCCCCGTCAGTTCCCAGCGAATCAGAGAGACGGGAATGACGCCCGCCGCGGTGAACTCGTCCATGAAGCCTTTCAGGGTGAACCCGTCGCCGAGCTCGAGGGCTCGTTCGGCGAGGAGCTTCTCGATCTCGATCTTGCCGATGATGTAGCTCGTCCCGTAGCCTGGCTGCTGCAGGTAGAGGTGCTGCTCGCCCCAGACGGTGTCGCTGTCCGGCGGCATCCATCCACGAGGTGTCCATCGGGAAGCAAACTCCGCCGCTTGCTCGATGGTGTATTCGTTAGCGTGCATCATCAGGCCCCCGAGCGCCCGGGCGGCGCGCTGCGCCAGCAGAATGTAGATGAGCTCGCGAGCCCGGGGCCGTCCTTCGAAGAGCCCCGCGTGCATCATCATCTCTTCCATACCGGTCGCAAGCCCCTCGGAGCGGGCGTCGAAGATGTTGGAGAGCGAAGGGACTCTTCGGATCGGGCTCGCGTGCGGCTCCTCGACCATCCGGGCGAGCTCGATCCAGTGGGTGCCATGGGTGCGCATCGTGACTGGCTCACGGTAGGCGACCTCGTCGAAGAATCCG
>DASPGQ010000733.1 GCA_035620555.1 Vicinamibacteria bacterium | reverse complement strand
GACGTCCGGTGGAGTTGGGACGGAGACGGTCCTGCCTACGGATCGCCGATCGTGGTCGAGTTGGAGGGTACGCGCCAGGTCGTGACATTTACCCAGGAGAACCTGGTTGGGGTCGCGGTGACGACGGGTGAGCTCCTGTGGCGGCGCCCGTTCACGACGCGGAGCACGACCACGTCTCAGACGCCCATCCTCTATAAGGACACCTTGATCGAGGCGGGTCGCGGAAACGGCATCACGGCCTTCGAGCTCCGAAAGGAAGGCGACGCCTGGCGGACCGAGAATGTGTGGCATACCGATGAAGTCTCGCTGCACATGACCAACGGGGTCGTCGTCGACGGTATGCTCTTCGGACTCTCTCATTTGAACAGTGGGCAGTACTTCGGCCTCGACCTCGATTCCGGTCGGGTCCTTTGGGTGAGCGATCCCCGCCAGGCCGAAAATGCTGCAATCGTCCGGGCCGGAGATCTGATTTTCTCGCTGGAAGATGACGCCGAGCTCGTGGTCGTTCGGAACAGTCGCTCCGGGTTCGAGCCGGTAAAGCGCTATGAGGTGGCGCAGAGCGCGACCTGGGCCCAGCCGACCATCTCCGGCAAGCGTTTGTTCGTGAAGGACGTGTCGACGCTCGCTCTCTTGGCTTTGGAGTAGCAAGAGAGACGACGCCCCCCAACCGTGGATTCCGCAATGGTCAAGATCGCCCAGTTCGATGACGAGAAGAGACGCCGCGAGGAGCTGGCCGCGTACCAGAGGCACGTCACCGGAGTGCTCGAGACATTTCGCTACTCCCTGGATCAGCTCAACCCTTCGAGCAGGAACGAAGCACGTCGCCACATTCGCAAGGAGATGAAGCGGCTCTTCCACCTCTGAATCCTCTCCTGCGGAGCTCGCTCGTGGAACCGTTGGCAGTGCCGTGCCCAAAGATGTATAAGGAGTGTCTCTTTTGTCGGAAAGGAGGATGAAATGAAGAAGCTCGGGCAATGGATCGTGATTGCGACCCTGGTGTCCCTCTGGGCTTGCGGCAGTCCGGAGCAAGCGACCATAGACCAGTTCTTCCGTGCTGCTCAGAGCAACGATCAATCGACCCTCGCTGCCATGGCGGCCGTCGGCCCACCCGGGGAGATCGAGTCCTGGAATGTCGTCGAGGTGAGCTCCCAGACGACGGAGCCGTTCACGTTGCCACAGCTTCTCGAGCGGTTCAAAGTCGCCGAAGCGGAACGAGACGCTATTTTGGAAAAACGCAAGAAATACTTCGAGGACAATCAGGATGCCCTCGAACAAATCATCCCGAAGCAGCAAAACGACCCAGACTACAAGTTCCGGGGAAAGCTCGGCGAGGTTCAGGAAGAGTGGTTACGGCTGCTCGACGAGCGCAACGAGAAGGAAACGACGTTTCAGGAGCTCAAGAGGACCGTGGACAAAGAGACCGGCCTTGCCAACAAGTCGGTGATGCGCCAGTTGAACGTCGGGACCCTCGAAGGAAACGTCGCGGTGACGGAAATGCTACTCAGTCTCAAATCCAAGGGACACGGCGAGCTGCCCTACAAAGTGACGCTTCGGAAGTACGACCTCGCTGAACCGGGTAGCGGTCGCACCGAGCCCGCACGCTGGATCATCGCCGAAATCGAGGGAACGACCGAGGAGGCCCGCGCCGCAGCGGCGCCGCCTGCCAGAACGCGCGAACCGGCCGCGGCGCATGAGCCCGCTCCGGAGCCCAAAGCCGCTCCGGAAAAGGCCGCCGCTGCCGAGCCCGCCAAGGTTCCCGAAAGTGCACCAGCCGCCGAGGCGCCGAAGCGCATGGCTCGGGAGTTGAGGGGCCTTGCAAAGGTCCAGATTCTCGCTCCCGAGACGAAGGTCACTGGCGACGAGGTGGTCAGCATGGTGCGGGTGCGCAACGTATCGGATGACTGGATAACGCGGTTCACGGTGACGGAGTTCTGGTACGACCAGCAGGGCGGCGTGGCCGGAAGCAGTTCGCGAGTGCATCAAGGCAGGTTCATGCCGGATGAAGTCATCGAAATGGAGCTGCGAACTCGCAAGAGCCCGACGTTCTTCCAGAACCAGTTCGAGTTCTCGCACGCGAACGGTGACGTAGACGCCTCGGTCGTCGGGAGCTTCCCGGCAGGCACTTGAGAGGGAACGCCGCGAATGCGGTCGAGGGCGGTTCACGCACGCGTGGTGTGACAACCGAGCCGTATCGGACCGACTCGCGAGGTTCGCCGAGCGAAAATCTTCGGTGCGCGCCGCTGGATTTCCGGAATCCGCGGCGCGCCACCGTAGTGGGTTGCTCTGCGAATTTGTAACGACAATTCGTTTGCTCACTCTTGTGGATCGGAAGCGCCAAGAACCTCCAGATTCAGCCCTCGGTAGTGTTTGAAGCCGGCGTCCGTCGTCACCATACAGTAACCGCCCGCAAGAGCGAATGCGGCGAGATACGAGTCCATCCAGATTTTGGGCGAGGCCGAATCACCGAGCGCAAATTTCTTCCACAGGATCTCGAGACCCGCAGGTTCCTCCTCATGCAGGACGATGCGGTCATCGCCGAGAAACGCATCGTAGACGTTCCAGGCTTCACGGTTCGTCAACGGCGGATTCCCGTACGGCTCGAGCACGGACGCATTCGTCAGCAGGCGCAGCAGGGCTTGTTGGGTGGCCCGAACAAAGCAAACAGATTCAGGCTCGTCGACATGCTCCAACCACGCGCGGGTCGCTTGGTGATGGACGTGTTTGGAGAGGGTTAGAGCTAACCAAACGTTGCTATCGCAAAGATTCATCTCGCGTCGCGGCCATCGCCTGCGAGCAGTATCTCGGCCGCGCGTTCAGGCGTTATTTCATCCGCGGGATGAGCCTCGCGAGCGCAAAGAACTAACGGGAATTCGACGCGCTTGCGCACCGACGTCGGCTTCCGGTCCCGCGCTAGACCTTTTCTCAACAGGTCGGCAATCGCGTCCTTGAGCTTCAGGTTCTGTTTGACGGCGCGAAGCTTGATGGCTCGCATCAGATCATCGGGAAGCTCCAGCGTCGTTTTCACTTGGCCATAATACCATAAAAATGGATTTATGGCCTTGGGGCCGTCGGCTTCCGCGTCCCGTGGGACGACGTTCTACGCGGGACCAAAAAGAAATAGGCTGCAGAATTGGCGGCCCAGCTACTGATGACGAGAAATTACCCGACCCCCACCAAGACCAAGCTGTAGAATGTGGCGACCAAAGTCCTGCTGGCGTCCGGAAGATTGGTGGCGGGGGCGGATTTAAACCCGATTTTGCCAGAATCGTAACCGGTTGATGGCGCGTGACTTTCGTACGAAGGTCGGCGTGGTCAAGCGGAGGCTGGGACGAGAGGACGGACCGTGTGCAGGATAGGAGCCACGCAGAACCATTGCTCACGGAGCTCGTCGCCCTGTTGGCGGGCGCCGTTCACGTTCTGGAGGCTACGCGCCCGACCGTGCTAACCTGTTGGTGATCAAAGGAGTGGTCATTCCGAAACGGAGGCCGGGTCTTATGTCAGTTACTTTCGAGCTGCCCCACGACCTCGAGCAGCAGCTGCGGGAAAAGTTTGGAGATTTGGGTCAGGCGGCCAAAGAAGCGTTTCTGGTTCAGAGCTACCGGGAGAGCCGCCTGAGCGTTGGCCAAATCGCCCGAATTCTGCAAAGAGGGGTCGTCGAGACTCAGGCCTGGCTCGCTGAAAGAGGCGCCTCAGTAGACTACTCTCCGCAAGATCTCGAGGAGGACCGGAGGACGCTTCGGCGTCTCTTCCATCAGACGCGTCGGTGATCGTCGTCTCCGACACATCTCCGCTGAACTATCTGATTCTCATCGGCGCGATCGAGATCCTCCCCGGTCTCTTCGACCGGGTCATCATTCCGGAAAGCGTGGCGCGTGAGCTCGCGCACGAGCGAGCACCGGAAGACGTGCGTTCCTGGATCGCCGGCCCGCCGTCTTGGTTGGAAGTCCGGGCTCCGGAGGCGACCGATCCAACCATGATGCTCGATGTTGGCGAGCGGGACGCGCTGAGCCTGGCGCTCGAGCTACAACCCGATCTCGTGCTCGTCGATGACAAGGCCGCGAGGACCGTCGCCAGGGACCGAGGGCTGTCGGTGGCAGGAACGCTCGCGCTGCTCGAGCTGGCGTCGCAGCAAGGGCTTGTTGATCTGGCTGCTGCCCTCGAAGCTCTCATATCCACGAGCTTCCGCGTTCGCAAAGATGTGATCGAGGCTCTTCTCACGGAGCTCGCGCGACGGTTAAACGATCCTCGAGACGATGACGTTTGAGTGCGCCGAGCGTCAGACGAAACGTACGCCGCTAGCGCTTCCCCCGGCAAGCTCGACGTCGTAGCTGGTTGCCGGCTCGTTCTGCACGTTCTCGTTGATCATCTCGAATAAACCGTAGTCGCTCGGCGGGATGGTGTTGAACGACACGTGGCTGCCCTCCTCCTCGAGCGTGATTGCAGGGGTCGTCCAAATCTCGGTCAGATGACCGGCCCATCCTCACGACCAAAGCTGACTCGAGGGATTCCTCTGATTGGAGCGCGTTGACGTAATCCGTGTCCAGAACGATCACGACTCGGCATCTCGCCGCTCTGCCTCGCGAATCTTCCGACCCTCTTCCTGGATCTCTTTCATGACCGGGTCGTTCGCGAACATGCCCACCGTGCCGCGCCAGTCCTTCTCCTTCTCGGAGCCGCCTGATCGCTGCATGAGCTTATCTACAAGGATCAACCCGGTTCTTACCCATGTGAAACATGACTCCTCCTTTATCTATGCTGCAAAGGACTTAGATGAGCTTTCAGCAATTCCCGCTCGGACGCACCCGACTCACGGCACGCAGGTTGCGATGTTGCTCATTCGCCCCAATATTTCTTCCGCAATCGCGACTAGTCGATCAGCGTCAACTTGATTGATTGCCTTTCCTTGCTTTGCCTGGACCATCGCGATAAAGGCATTCAGATTTCCCTTAACTCCGTTGTCATCGTGCGGATTACCAGTCTGAAGCTTCTTCAGGGCGGAGTTCAGCTGACGGACGAGATTATTTGTCGTCCCCCGACTCAAATTGAGGGCACGAACTGTGTCGTCTAACTCTTCCAGCAAGCTGAACGGACTACCTAAATTGATTAGAAGGCGATCTTGACCAAAGGAATCTGTGAGGTATAGATCGGGGTCGCCATCACCGTCCACATCCCCACACGCTGGATACCGTACGGTCATGTCCGTCAAGGGAGGGAGGTTGCTGGCGCTCGCGTCGGTGAAGTTCCCGGCGCCATCGTTGAGAATCAGTGCAGGTTGAGGTCCCCCCGCCATGTAAGCATCGATGTCACCGTCTCTGTCAAAATCTGCCAACGCGAGCCCCAGTGAACCCAAGAACGATGGCGTTCGAGCAGCCGTTTCATCGGTGAAAAAGCCTGCCCCATCGTTGATGAAGATAGGGGGCGAACCGAAGTAACTTGAGAACATGATGTCAGGAGATTCGTTCCCATCGAGGTCAACAACTTTGACATCCGCAGCAAACGGCGGAAAAAGGCCCAACCGTGCGAGGCTTTCATCGGTGAAAACACCCGATCCGTTGTTGATAAGAATTTTCGACTGCCCGAAAAGTACGTTAGCGACGACGATGTCCAAATCACCATCAAGTTCCACGTCCGCGACGGTTACGGCGAGAGTGATGTCAAATAGAGCAGGCAGTCGAGCCGCTGTTTCGTCCTCGAATCTGCCCGACCCGT
The DNA here is from genome assembly GCA_035620555.1 of Vicinamibacteria bacterium. Lineage (NCBI taxonomy): Bacteria > Pseudomonadati > Acidobacteriota > Vicinamibacteria > Vicinamibacteria bacterium. The sequence continues at coordinate 554 of DASPGQ010000733.1, read as the reverse complement.
CATTGATCAGAATTCTATTTTGTCCGCCGAATCCCCCATTTGTGATGTTGCCTTCGATAACGTCGAGATCACCGTCGCCATCCAAATCGCCAATAGCCCCAGCAATCGTGAATTCTGTTGCAGCTGGAAGTCGAAGAGCGGTCTCGTCGGTGAAAACACCGCTCCCATCATTCATCCAGAGGAGGTTTTGGTAGTTCTCGATTGGGGGCACAAAGATTACGTTGCCGCTGGCGACGAACACATCAAGGTCGGAGTCTCCATCCAAGTCGCCCAAAAGTGCGGTCGACGTGACCGGATTGGCAAAAGCGCTTGGTGGAAGGCGTGAGCCTGCTTCATCGCTAAAGACTCCAGTTCCATCATTAATTTGGAAAAGGAAGTCGAAGGTTTCCGATGGTAAAGGGGACGGCCACTGGGAGTGGAATCCGGCTGGAATGAGCACGTCCACGTCTCCGTCGCCATCTAGATCGCCGACTCCGGCTCTCACATCAAACTTGGAGTCCGGTTGTAGACGTGTAAGCGTCTCATCGACGAAAACACCAGTTTGATCTTGCCCA
>DASPGQ010000732.1 GCA_035620555.1 Vicinamibacteria bacterium | reverse complement strand
CAACGTGAGCGCGATGGACTGGGACGGCGTCGAGCTGTCTCTCGTTGCCGGCGCGCCGGTGAGCTTCGTTCAAAACCTCTCGCAGCCGGTGTACTCGAGACGGCCGACGGTTCCGCTCCCCGCGGGCCTGCAAGTCGCGCCGCAAACGCATGGGATGGCGTTCGACGTCGCGGGGGAGGGTACGCGGATCGCGGGAACGGTGGCGGACTCGGCAGGAGGGGTGCTCCCTGGTGCTGAAGTTCAGGCAGTCGACCGCTCGGGAGAATCCGTGAGCATGGCCGTCACGGACGAAGGTGGCCGATTCGTTCTCTGGGTGCCGGCGGGAGTGTATCGCGTATCCGCCAGCCTAGTGGGCTTCTCGACGCATGAGTACCGCGAAGTGATCGTTGCGCCGGGAAGGACACGGCAACTCGACTTTCGACTTGATTTGGATAGCGTCAGCGAGACGGTGACCGTTACTGGTGTGTCCCCACTGCTCGAACCCGCCGAGAAGATGAAAAGGGAACGAGGATTCCCCGGCGGTATCGTGGGTGGTGTCCCGTCCTCGCCGCCTCCCCCGGCCCCGATCTCTCGTGCCCTTCGCGAAAGCCGCGTCGAGGCCGCCCAGGCGGCTGCTCTCGGAGACCAGTTCGAGTATCGACTTCCTCATCCCGTCAACATCGGGCGCAACCGCTCGGCACTCCTCCCCATCGTCCAGACCGAGATCGCCGGAGAAAAGGTATCGATATACAACGAACGGAGCCGCGATCCGCGGCCACGCCTCGCCGTTTCGCTCGTGAACGAGACCGGCCTCACCCTCGACGCGGGGAGCTTCACCGTCCTCGACGGCGATGCCTTCGCGGGCGAGGGGCTGACCGAGGTCATTCGGCCTAAGGAGAAACGGATTCTCAGCTATGGTCTCGATCTGCACCTCGACGTCGCCGCCGGTCGCGAACGAGCGCCCGAGCGGGTCACGAGGGTCGCCGTCGGTCGCGGAGTCTTGCGGCGGGACGTGAAGCTCCGGAGAAGCACGGCATATTCCGTTCGAAGCCAGGACACCGACGCGCGGGTAGTTCTCATCGAGCATCCGGTCGAGGTCGACTGGACGATCGTCGAGACGCCGGCGCCGGCGGAAACGACCCGGGAAGAGTATCGATTTCGCCTGGAGGCCGCGCCCGGCGTGACCACCGAGCTCGTCGTCCAGGAGGAGAGCCATCGCGAAACCACATACGCGCTCTCGAACGTGAGCTCGGATCAGATCGCACTCTGGCTCGAGGAGCGCTCGATCGATCTCGAGGTCGAAAGGGTGCTTAGGCAAGTGGTTGCCAAGCGCGATGAGGTGGCAGCGGTGAGCCAGGAGCTCCAGCGGCTCGAGTCCGAGCAAACGAGCCTCTTCGACGACCAGCAGCGGCTACGCGAGAATCTGGGAAAGCTCGGCGGCAGCGGCGAGGAGAAGGGCCTCCGGCGGCGCTATGTGGGCGAGCTCGAGCGGCAAGAAAACCGACTGGCCGAGATTCGCGCCGAGCAGGGGAGGCTCGAGGCCGAACGGCGTGCGCTTCAGGTGGAGTTAGACGCCATGGTCAGGGACCTCGCGTTCGAGAAGAGTCTCTGAGATTCCTTATTCCTTGTAAAGAAACGCTCCTGCCAGGGTCGCGATGGGCACCTCGACGAGACTCCAGAAGACGGGAAGCCAGACGAGCTTTGGCGGAACCACGACGATGCCGGCGTGAACGTAGACGCCGGCGTAGAGGTAGGACATGGCCCAGACCGCCAGGCCGGCGCAAATGGCCGTCCCCGGTCCGGGGCCGAAGCGCGGACGGATGGCCGCGTAGGTCCAGACCGCGAGAAACCCGAGAGCAAAGGTGGCGGCGACGAGCCACATCAGGAGCGTGGGGCTCGGCTCGACACTCAGGCCCATCCGGTTCCAATCTTCCATGAGCTTCGCTCCATCCTCGGCGAGCACGATGGCGTGAAGAACGAACTCGCTCACGTTCATGATGAGCCCGGCGACGAGCCCTCCCAGAACCACCTTTCCCCACTGGATCGGTCCCATGATCACCTCCTACTGGCAAGTATCATGTCCGGAGCTGGGAAAATTCGCGCGCCACAAGCGCGATTAGTACGTCAGTGTACGCGTCGACTGTCCCCGTTCCCCTCATCGTTTCCCTGTTCAGGACTCGACGACTCCGCGGTTTCTTCCCAAATCCACTTGGAGAACCACTCTTCGTTGTGCGTCATGACGGCCCGGTTCGATTTTGGCTTGTCGATGGCATGACCGAAGCCCTTGTAGATCGCGAGGCGGACGGGCACGTTCTGATCTCGAAGACCCTGATAGAGCTCGTAGGCGTTCGGAATGGGGACGCGGGGGTCGTTCTCGCCGTGCTGGATGAGCGTCGGCGTCCGGGCCCGCTTGATGTACGTGATGGGCGACGTCTTCTGGTAGATCGCGGGATCGTCCCAGGGGTCATCCTTCAAGTACTGCCGCGTGAACGGATGGATGTCGGTGTTGACGTAGTACGTCATCCAGTCGGAGATACCCGCGCCGACCGATGCCGCCCGGAAGCGGGCGCTCGAATGCGTCGTCAGGAAGGCGGAGATATAGCCACCCTGGCTCCATCCCATCGTGCCGACGCGTTCGGGATCGACGATGCCCTGATCGATGAGTCGATCGAGGCCGGACTCGACGTCCCAGGCATCGCCGACACCGAGATTTCTGACGTTCAATGCGCGAAACCCCGCCCCGTAGCCGGCGCTTCCGCGATAGTTCACCATGAGCACGAGGGCCCCTTTGGCGACGAACCGTTCGATGGGGTAGTACCGGCGGTCGGAGCCGGGGAGCTTCTGCTGGCTATCGACGCCGGTGGGCCCTCCGTGAATCTTGAAAAGGAGCGGGTATTTCTTGTTCGAGTCGAAGTCGGCGGGTTTCACCAGCACGCCCTCGATCGTGGTGCCGTCGGTGGACTCCCATGAGATCACCTCGCGGCGCCCCAGCGCGAAATCGGCGAGCTGCGCATCGAAATCGGTGAGGGGTGCGGGTGCGATCGAGTCCAGCGGCGATCGGTAGACCTCGGTAAATCGTTCGAACCGATCCGCGGTAAACGCCAGCTCCGGCGCTTCGCTCGCGAGCGAGACGGAGCCGAGAACCCATCCGTCGCCCGAAAGCCGCGCCACGCCGGATCCATCCTCGAGCAGGCGATACAGGTGGCGCTCGGTTCGGGCCGACGCCAGGAAGTAGATGCCGTCGCGGCGCCAGGTCAGGAGTCGGGTATCTTCGTCGAAGCGGCTCGTGATGATCGCAGGCTCGCCTCCCAACGGGCTCACGACGGCGATCTCATCGTTCCCGTAATACGTCTCCACACCGCCCGAGGTCACGAAGGCGATCCGAGTCCCGTCCGGGGACCATCGAGGCGAGCCGTCGGCACCGGGCCAGCCGACGATGAGCTTCGTCTTCCTCGCTTCGACGTCGGTGACATACAGATCCGAAAGCAAATAGGCCGCCGGGTCCGGGGAGGGCCTCGCCGAGAACGCGACGAATCGCCCATCGGGCGAGATCGCGAAGCTATCGATGGTAAAGGCCTCGCCCTCGGTCAGGGCTTCGAGCGCCCGTGAGCCCAGATCGAGCCTGTAGAGGCGGGTCATGCGGTGGTCTTCGTCCTCCCAGGAGAAGTCTCCGAACCGCTTCTCGCGTTCCTCCATCGCTTCGCTCTTCGGATCGGCCGCCGTGACCGCCATCCAGGCGCCGTCGTATGACCACTCGAAATCCTCGACTCCATCCTCCCTCAGGGTGAGCTGCTCGGCCTCGCCGCCTGCAACCGGAATGCGATAGAGCTGCCTCTTCTCGGTGCGATCGGAAAGGAATGCGATCCACTTCCCGTCAGGGGCAAAGCTCGGCGAGAAGCTCGATCGCTCGGCGCGGGTGAGCTGAAACGGTGGCTCGTCCCCGCGGGCGAGCCAGATCTCGCGCTCGTAACGATCGTCCTCCCAGTTCGTCTCGGTCACGGTGTAGGCCACGAGGGAGCCGTCGGGCGAGACCGCGACTTCGCCGGGAAACTCGAGCTCGATGAGCTCGTCGATCGTGGGCACGTGCAGAGCGAGCAGCGTGATGGTGAGAGCGGGTAAGACCATGAGGGCCTCCTTGCGGTCTCAATTATAGAAGGAACTTCGTGCTAGGCTTGGCTCGATGCGAATCCTTTTCGCGCTCCTGCTGTCCGGCACCGATACCATCGAGATCCCGGTGGGCGACTTACGCTACGAGAAGCGCTACGTCCTTCGCGTGCCGGACGAGTGGAATCGCAAGCTCGTCATCGGAGCCCACGGCGGAAGCGGGGGCGAAGCCTATTCGCGCGATGGTCGGGTGATGGGAACCGATGAGACCGCTCTCGACGATGTCGTCGGCACGTTCGCCGTGAGCCGCGGTTTCGCTTACGCGAGTCTCGACCGCGACGGGATCGGCGGAACGCCCGATGGACTCGCGCTGACGAAATCCTTCACCGAGTTGATGCGAGAGCGCCTCGGTCAGGTTGCGCGGACTTATCTCTTCGGGCTCTCGATGGGAGGAGGCATCGCCCGTCTGGCGGCGGAGGAGGCCGAGCCGGCATTCGACGGCGTCGTCATCATCGCCGGCGCCCACGGAGACGCCCAATCCGGAGTCGGGCGGCGGGCGCGGATGGCTGAGCTGTGGCCGCTCGATGAAGACGAAGTGAGCGCCTATGCCGAAGTAGTCGCGACTCCTCCCGAAGCGCGGCGCTTCTGGCCGTTTCTCGGTCGATCGAGCGCGGGGCGCGCGGCGTCGGGAGAGCGCGGGCCGGAAACCTCGGGGCTCATCCGCGTTCCGGTCATCGAGGTCGTCGGCACCTTCGATGACTTCGTGCGCGCCGAGGTTCTCGCCTACAAGCACAAAGTGCTCGCCCGCGGGCAGGGCTCACGCCACCGGCTCTATCAGGTCGAGGGAGCCTGGCACATCTCGTCCAATGACGACGCCATCTCGTCGTTCCAATATGCCGGCTCGCGAATGGGCCTTTCGAGCGCGGAAATCGACGCCATGGCGACGGGCACCACCTATATCCCCACGGTGCAGGAGGCGCTCGAGCTCCTCGACGGCTGGGTCGACGAGGGGACGGAGCCGCCTCGAGACGTCACCATTCGGGAGCGGCAGCGCCTGACTCCCTGACGGCGACCGTCACACGGCGGCGGGCTCGGCCCCGGCCGAGGGCTCCGTTTCCTCTTGCTCCTCCGCGACTCTCTCCTCCACGGTGGTGTAGAGCGTGGGAATGAGGACGAGCGTGATGAGCGTCGAGACCGTCAGGCCGCCGATCACGACGCGCGCCATGGGCGCCTGCACCTCGGCACCTTCACCGATGCCGAGCGCCATGGGAATCATCGCGAGGACGGTGGTGAGGGTCGTCATGAGGATGGGACGAAGGCGGCGGCGCCCGGCGAGCTCCACGGCGTGTCGAAGCGGCAGACCGTCCCTTCGCCGCAGCAGATTCGTGTAATCGACGAGAACGATCGCGTTGTTGACCACGATCCCGGCGAGCATGATGGAACCGATGAAAGCCTGGATGTTGAACGTCGTGTCGGTCAGGAACAGCATCAAGATGACGCCGATGGCGGCGAGAGGAATCGAGAACAGAATGACCAGAGGGTCTCTCAGCGACTCGAACTGCGCCGCCATGACCATGTAAACGAGAATGACGGCGAGGACGAGACACAACATGAGACCGCGAAACGCCTTTTGCTGCTCCTCGTATTCGCCTCCGAAGAGAATCGTGAACTCCGGAGGAAGGGTGAGGCTCCGGATCCCGCTCTCGATGTCTCCCATGATGCTTCCGAGATCGCGTGAGGCGAAATTGGCGGTCACGGTGACGATGCGCTCCTGATCCTTGCGCTCGATATTGACCGGCCCCTCTCTGCGCTGCATTCGGACGAGGCTCGAGACCGGCACGGTCTGACCGACCGGTGTATACATCGGCACTTGCTCGACCGAGGCGAGGTCTCGACGATCCTCCTCCTGGAGGCGAACGAGGATATTGTACTCGTTACCCGCCTGGCGAAACATCGATGCGATGCGGCCTCCCACGGTGGTGCGCAGAGCGTCCGCGAGGTCGGAGACGTTGAGCCCCATGGTCGCCGCCTTGTCGCGGTCGACGGTCACCAGCATCTCGGGCATCCCCTCGCGGCGGCTGACTTGCGCGTCGGTAACCCCGGGAACGTTCTCGACGATCTCTTTCACCTGAAGGGCGAGCTCGTTCGCGATCTGCATGTCGTGGCCCCGGATCTCTACCGAGATCCGATCCTCGCCACCCCGTCCCATTCTCATGAGAAACATGCCCCCGCTCGCCCGGGCAAATGCGAGGACTCCCGGACGTCTCACGAGATGCGGACGCAGAGCGTTCGCGATTTCCTGAGTCGAGCGGTCTCGCCGGGATTGATCGACGAGCTGGATGCGAATGTTCGCGCGATGGGTCGAGGACTCCCTCCAGCCGCCGCCACCCACCTCGGTGAGGACGTGTTCGGCTTCGGGCACTTCCCGAAGCACCATCGATTCGACCTCCAGTGCCACCGCTTCCGTCACCTCGACCCGAGTTCCCGCTGGCAGCTCGAGGGTCAAGCGCACCTCGCCTTCGTCGGTCTCGGGCATGAGCTCGAAGCCGACCATCGGCGCGAGAAGCAGGCTCCCCGCGAGCAGAAGCCCGGTGCCCAGGGCCACGGTTCGTCGATGGCTCAGAGCCCATCGGATCAACTGTTGATACTCGGCATCGATGGCCGTCAGAAACTCGCCACTCTGGTGCACGATCCGCTGGAGGATGGGATGGCGGTTCGGGTCCGGCTCTCCCACCCGAAGGAACTTCGAGCAGAGGACGGGGATGACGGTCAAGGCGACGACGAGAGACGAGAAGAGCGCGAAGGCGATGACATAGGCAAGCTGCTGGAACATGATGCCCGACATGCCGGTGAGGAAGACCAGAGGCACGAAGACGGCTATGGTGGTGAGAGTCGAGGCGACGATGGCCGAGGAGACTTCGTTCGTCCCTTCGACCGCGGAATCGTAGCGCGAACGACCCGACTCCCGATGTCGAAATACGTTCTCGAGAACGACGATGGCGTTGTCCACCAGCATGCCCACACCGAGGGCCAGGCCGCCGAACGACATCGTGTTCAGCGTAAAACCGTTGAAATACATGAGCGCGAACGTCGAGATGACAGCGATGGGGATCGATGCGGCGACTACGAACGTGCTTCTCACGTTGCGCAGAAAGATGAAGAGGACGAGAATCGCGAGGATGGAGCCGGATATCGCCGCATCGCGCACGTTGCGGATCGACTGCTCGATGAACTCCGACTGATCCATGATCGGAGTGGCGGTGATGTCGGGGTAGTCCCGGTTGATCCGTTCCAGCTCCGCTTTCACGGCACGAGCCACCGTCACGGTGTTCGCGCCCGCCTGCTTTCTCACCGACAGCCGGATGCCGGGTCTGCCATCCACGCGAACGACGTCGCGGATCTCCTCGTGGGAGTCCTCGACACGAGCCACGTCCTTCACGTAGACCGGGATTCCGTCGTGAACCGTGAGAACGATGTTCTGGATCTGCTCCACCGTCTGGAACTCCCCCTGGGTGCGAAGCAGGAGCTCGAAGTCACCTTCCTCGACCGGACCGACGGGCTCGTTGAGGTTCTCACGACGGAGCACGTCGACGACGTCGCGAATCGACAGGCTGTATCCCCTCAGCCGTTCGAGCGAGAGATCCACGTGGATCTCGCGGCGAAGCCCGCCGCGAACGTCCGCCGCGGCGACTCCCGGCACCCGCTCGAGGCGGTAGAGGATCTGATCCTCGATGAATTGCCGCAGATCCTTGGGATCGCGATCTCCCGATACCGCCATGAAGAGAATGGGAAACTGCGAGACGTCGAACTTGAACAGGCTGGGGGGCTCCGCATCTTCGGGGAGCGTGCTTCTCAGGCGGTCGACCCTGGTTCGTATCTCGTTGGCCGCCTCATCCAGGTTCGTTCCCCACTCGAAACGGACTTGAACGCGGCTCTGGCCCTCGGAGGACGTGGCAGTGATCTCTTCGACGCCCGGGGCCGAGCTGATGGATCGTTCGATGGGCCGAGTAACGAGAGTCTCCATCTCCTCGGGCGCCACGCCCGGATATTCGGTAACGACGGTAATCGTCGGGAACTCGACATCGGGCATGAGGTCCACGGGAAGGAGGGTGAAAGAAATCCCCCCCAGAAGAATGGCGACGGAGCACACCATGGCCACGGTGATGGGGCGCCGAATGGCAAAGCGCGGCAGGTTCATCGACGATTAATCTCCCTCCGGGTGCATGACGCGAACCGAATCACCGGTCTTCAGAAGGTTGGCGCCGCGAGCGACAATGGTCTCGCCTGGGCTCAGACCCGATAGGACTTCGATGCGATCGCCTTCGGCAACCCCTGTCACGACGGCTTGGAATCGCGCGGATTCGCCGTCGATCACGAAGACCCCGGGCCGATTGCTCCGATAGACGAGAGAGTCCCGGGGAATCATGAGTGCGTCCCGTTCGGCCTGGAGGTTCAAGTCCACCCGGGCGAACATCTCCGCCTTGAGAAGGCCGTCGCGGTTGTCGAGCTCGATCTCTACCGGCGCGGTGCGGGTCTGGGCGTCGAGAAGAGGCGAGATCCGCAGGACTCGGCCGGCGAACTCCCGGCCGGCGAGAGCATCGACGACCACCTTGGCCTGGTTGCCCACCGCGATCTTGTTGATCTCACGCTCGGGGACGTTGACCACGGTCTTCACGGTGGAAAGATCGAGAATCAGCACGACCGGAGTGGAAGAGGAGACGAGTGCCCCGACATCGATGTAACGCTGCGCCACCGAGCCGGTGAGCGGAGAGACGATCGCCGTCTGACCGAGGCGAATTCTGAGCTCTTCGAGCTCCGCCTCGGCCTGGGCCACCTGGGCAAAAGCAAGAGCTTTCTGCGCGTTCGACACCTGAAGGTTGGTCTCGGCCTGCTGTAGCTGCTGCGAGGAGACGACGCCGTCGCGGGCGAGGTTCTGCAACCGGTCCAGCTCGAGCTGTCTTCCGGCGAGCTCGGCTTCACGCTGCGCGACCGACGCCTCGGCTACCTGCAGGGCAGCTTCGGCGCGTCGAACCTGCTGACGCAGCTCGTCGTCCTCGAGTCGGGCAATGACCTGCCCCGCCCCCACCCAGTCGCCCCGGTCGACCCGGATCTCGACGACCCGCCCGCTGAGCTTGGGAGTCACCTCCACCCGCTGTGCGGCGCGGAGGGAGCCCACCAGAGAGACCCGCTCGGTGATCCGACTCGACTCGGGTGTCGCCGCCTCGACCAGCTGAGCGCGAGATCCCGGCCCGCCCGGACCTCCACCCTTCGAGCCGTCGGTTCCGGCGCCGGACTCCTGGTAGACCCGGAACGCCAGGAGCCCGCCGAGCGTCACGGCCGCGATTAGGAAAACCGTTCTACGCATCGTATTGATGACGTCCGTCTCGGGCCATTTGTTTCACCCGCGGAAGAATTCCAGAATCTCGGCAACTACTCGTTCCTGTTGATTTTGCGTCAGTTCCGGGTACATGGGAATCGCGAGGGTTTCCCTGGCCGCCGCCTCGGCGACGGGGAAGCTTCCTTCCCCATATCCGAGCTCCCGAAAACACGGTTGGAGGTGGAGCGGGAGGGGGTAGTAGACGGCGGTGCCGATCCCTTTCGAAGCGAGATGCTCCCTGAGCTCGTCGCGACGCCGGGTACGAATGACATATTTGTGGTAGACGTGATCAGCCGTCGCCTTCGGTGGCTGTACCTTACCTTGGGAAACGAGTCCGCTCCGTTCGAACAACTCATCGTACGATGCGGCCCGTTCCCTTCTCATCCGTGTCCACTCGCCGAGATACTCGAGCTTGACCTCGAGAAGCGCGGCCTGGACCGCGTCGAGCCGGAAATTGCCGCCGACGGTCTCGTGAACGTACTCCTCGGTCCCCCCGTGGGTTCGAATGCGACGAATGGACTCCGCCAGCTGGACATCGTTCGTCAAGACCATTCCCGCGTCGCCGAGAGCGGCCAGGTTCTTGCTGGGGTAGAAAGATAGAGTTCCCGCGGTCCCGACCGTGCCGGCCATCCTGCCCGCGTCGTCGCTCGCGCCAATGGCTTGGGCAGCGTCCTCGACGACCGGGATGCCCCATCGCCGTGCGATCTCGAGGATCGGTGCCATGTCGGCGAGCTTCCCGAATAGGTGGACGGGGACGATCGCTTTCGTCTTCTCGGTGAGCCGCTCTTCGAGCCCGCGGGGATCGAGATTGAGGGTCGATTCGTCGACCTCGGAGAAAACCGGAGTCCCACCGAGTCGGGCGATGACGCCAGCGG
>DASPGQ010000731.1 GCA_035620555.1 Vicinamibacteria bacterium | reverse complement strand
CGATCTGGCGCGCGACCGGGGCCTCGAGCCGACCATCGAGAACGGCATCGACCTTGTCATCGAGCTCCAGCTCGCGGGTGGATTCGGCGCCATCTACCACTCGATGGACGACAGAGACGTCCAGAGGATCCTGAAACACCCTATGACCATGATCAACACCGACGGCGACGCCGTCGCCTACGGCGAAGGCTTTCCTCACCCGAGAAGCTACGGCACGTTCCCCCGCGTCCTCGGCCGCTACGTGCGGGAGCTGAAGGTGATCTCGCTCGAGGAAGCCGTCCGCCGAATGACGTCTCTCTCGGCGGAACAGATCGGCCAGGACGATCTCGGCCTCCTCCGCGAGGGATTCATCGCCGACATCACCGTCTTCGACGCGGATACCGTCGCCGACCGCGCCACCTACACCGACCCCCACCAGTACTCGGTGGGAATTCGGTACGTCATCATCAATGGGACTCCCGTGATCCAGAGTGGAGCGTTCACCGGCGAGAGGCCGGGCCGGGTCATCAGAGGACCGGCGAGGAGGTGATCGTGCAAGAGCCAAGCCGAAGAAGCTTTCTGAAGCTCGTCGCGGCGACACCGCTACTGAGTGCGACTCCAGAAACGCCTAGCACCACGGCGCCAGTGAAGCTCGTAAAGCTCTTCGGCGACGGGCTCGGTCTGTCGCCCAGTGAGTCGGTCGACGTTCTCACGAAGATCGTCACGACGAGCGGGATCGAGGAGGACGACTACTCGCGGGGCGGTGTGGTCGAGGAGCTCGAGGAGAAGATGGCCGCGGCGCTCGGAAAGGAGCGCGCGATTTATTTTGCGACCGGTACGCTGGCGAACCACGTCGCGGTGAGGGTGCTCGCGGGCGATCAACCGAGGGTCCTCGTGCCCGACGACAGCCACATCTACAACGACTCGGGAGACTGCGCCCAGCAGTTGAGCCAGCTCAACCTCGTCCCCTTGGCGTCCGAGACGGCGACGTTCACGCTCGAGCAGGTCCAGGAGGTCGTCGAGCGCACCGGCACCGGCCGGGTCGCGACCGGGGTGGGGGCGCTCGTCATCGAATCTCCCGTGCGCCGCAAGCTCGGCGAGATGTTCGATTACGAGGAGATGAAACGCATCTGTGCTTTCGCGAGAGAGAACAGCATCAAGACCCATCTGGACGGCGCTCGGCTGTACATGGCGTCGGGAGCGACGGGCATTTCCCCCCGGGAGTACGCCTCGCACTTCGACACCGTCTATGTGTCGTTGTGGAAGTATTTCAACGCCGCATCCGGCGCCATCCTGGCCGGACCCAAGGAAGTCATCGACGGCCTCTACCACATGCGTCGGATGTTCGGAGGGGCGCTTCCCGCAGCGTGGCCTTTCGCCGCCGTGACCCTTCACTACTTCGAGGGTTTCGAAGCAGAGTTCGGCGTCGCCATGCAAACCGCGAAGAAGTTCTTCTCGCTACTGAACGGAGAGCGTTCGTTCGCGGTACGACCGATGCGGAACGGAAGCAACATCTTCCGAATGACGGTCCGCGACACGGATCCGGGGCGCTTTCGTGAGAAGCTCCGGGCGCACGGCGTTTTCCTCTCTCCGCCGAGAGGCGGGAGCGGGGAGTTCCTCGTCACCGTCAACGCCACCTGGAACCGCACCGACGCGGAGACGCTCGCGGAGACCTTCAAGGCCTCGATCTGAGGCGGGCGCGGCGCCGCTTTGCGGTTTGGAGCGACCGGGGATTTGCGTGTTGTCGTCCCCTTGAAATAAGGGCGACACCGTAGCTCAACAACGAACGTCTGTCCATCGATTCGGAAACGGAGGGAAGACCGATGAGAGCCCGGACCATCGGGTTCATCGAGTCGAAGTAGCGAAAGCCGCCGAGTTCATTCATCATCATTTGCGTGTTCCATCGTTCAATCCTCGGCACCCTTTTGGTTATGGCGGTCACCGTCGTCTCTGCCGCTTCGGCGCAGGACCGCTCGCGCGCGTACGTGCGCGGGGCAGTTGGCTACGAGGCCGCGACCGACACTCGGCTAGCGGATCGCGCCTGCGATGCCGCGCCGCTGTTGAATTTTTTCGGCTGTCAGCCAGGCGAGGACGGCGAACCGATCGGTGCCCGGGGCAACTTCGGAGAGAGCCCTGGCGTGGAGCTCGCGGCCGGCCTCCGAGCGCTGCGGTATTTACCGGTGGAAGTGGCGCTGTCGCATCGCCCGGGACTCGAGTTCGCTGGTAACGCGACATTCCTCGGTGCCGGCGAGCGCCAGCCGGCCTCGGCCGAAGTCACCCAGACCGCGGTCATGGTTCGAGGAATCTTGGACCTGGGTCCCATCCTGACGAGAGGCAGGATCGAACCCTTCGTGGGCATTGGGGTGGGCATGTCTCGGAACCGCGTCGGCGACGTGACCTACGAGTTCCCGGGGCTGGCGGCGAATCCCGCGTCGACGACGACGCGCGGGGGTACGCATTGGGATCTTGCGTGGGATGTCGGCGCCGGCGTGGCCGTTCGAGTAACCTCTCATTTTCTTGTGGAAGGGGGATATCGGTACAGCGACTTCGGCTGGATCGAGACCGACGATGGACCGATCGACGTGGTGCGCGGTGACCAGCGGCGAGCAATCGACAACGTCGCGGGAACCCGGGCCCCTCTGCGGATCCACAGTGTATACGTCGGGCTCCGCCGGGAGTTCTAGCAGCGGAAGGTGGAAATCTCTGGAAACCACGAAGGAAACCCCGACGCGGGATCGGGAATGATTCTCGACGCCAAGGAAGAGCGGATCGTCGATCTCAATGACTGCCATGTTCGACTGATTGAGACCGCGGACAATGGCGTGTTCGAAGGTTCTTTGACGGAAGGGGGAAACCTTGATCTAATCTGCAGACGAGGTCTCTCACGACGAGGCGACTATTTTTCGCCGGGCGCTGAAGCGCGAGTGAAGATGCCCCGCTCCTGGCTCGTTGTTCTGCGGCACGCGAATATTTAGGAGAACAGATGTGAGCAAGGCAATATCCCCTGGATTGACGGCGATTGTAAGTGTGTTGCTGTCTTTACCCGTTTCCGCCAACCAGGCGCCCTATAAAATCGCCGTTGTCCCATGGGCCGGTTGGAGCCCGGTGCACGTGGCGGAGGCCAAGGGGTTCTGGCGGGAACTGGGAGTTGATGTGGAAGTCGCCAACCTGGAATCCAACATTCAAATGAACCAGGCGCTGATAGCAGGCGACGTCACCATACAGTTCGACATGCTGGGTACGGCCGTAGGCAGATTTCAGGAGGGTCATCACGAGGTGATCATCGCGGAGACCGATTGGTCTGACGGCGGCGATAAGATCATTGCAAAAAAGGGACTGGACCTGGCCGCGCACAAATCCAACACGGTGGGCGTCTATCTTGATGAACCGTCACTTGGTTACTTCCTCAATTGCTATCTGAGCACCCATGGACTGCAGGTAGCCGATTTCACGCTGCAACAAGAAACTCCGGACGTCGGGCTCCGCATGTTCGTCGAAAATCAATTCAAGGTCCTCATGGCCTATGACCCGTTTGCAACGGCCGCGGTTGAAAAAGGCGCGGGAGTGGTTGTCGCCACCAGCGCGGATTACCCGGGATCGGTTCCGGAGGGCATGCTGATGCTGCAAGCCACTTACGAGCAGACCCCAAAAGCGGATTTGGAGAAAATCATCCAGGGCTGGGCAAAAGCGGCCACCTGGAGCGCCGACCCGGACAACTGGCAAGAGTATCAACAGATTCTCAATGACAGGACTTTTGCCGGAGACAACCCCCG
>DASPGQ010000730.1 GCA_035620555.1 Vicinamibacteria bacterium | reverse complement strand
AGGCCTGCCCGCCTCTCCGGGGTTCATCTCTCTTCCGGCCGATCCACTCGCACGTCGCAAGCGACCTCCCCGTCGACCCCGCCAGGTTTCGTTCATAAGCTCCAGGCGGATAGACCGTCGATAACGCTGGTGGTTCGGTTGACGTATTCTTTACGTCACCAAGAATGGATCTCGACGGTTCAATCCTTCCGACGACGTCGCAGAACGCGGCGGAAGATGTTGCCGATCGAGCCGTTGACGATGCATTCAGCCATTCGGCGGAAGACGTTGTTCGACGACTCGAGGTCGTCGTCGAGCGTGGTCTCACGACGGAGGAAGTCTACCGTCGACGGAAACGCTACGGTCCCAATCGCCTCCGAGAGGCGAAGACCAAGAGCGTTTGGATCATTCTCGTCGATCAGTTCCGAAGCTTGATCGTTCTCTTCCTGGCCGCGGCGATGATGGTGTCGCTCGTCACTGCGGACTTTCTGGAAGCCCTGGCGATTGGTGCGGTCATCCTCATCAACGGACTCATCGGATTCTTCTCCGAGCTGCAGGCGGTGCGATCCATGGAGGCGCTGCGGAAGCTCGGAAGCGTTCCTGCGACGGTCCGCCGAGAGGGCAAGGTGACGAGTATTCCCGCGGACGGCCTCGTGCCGGGAGACGTGGTTCTCCTCGAAGGCGGTGACGTCGTGACCGCAGACCTCCGACTGACGGAAGCATCGAAGCTCCAGTCGAACGAAGCCGCGCTCACCGGTGAGTCGGTTCCGGTCGACAAACACATCGATCGGCTCGATGGGGAGACGCCATTACCCGAGAGGGCCAACATGGTCTACAAGGGGACCGCGGTGACGCGTGGCGCCGGCACCGGTGTCGTGGTGGCCACGGGGATGGCGACCGAGCTGGGCACCATCTCCGCCCTCGTCGATGAATCCTTCGACACCGGGCAGACTCCGCTGGAAAAACGCCTCGACCGGCTCGGGAGCAACCTCATCTGGCTGACGCTGCTCGTCACCGCCATCGTGGGCGTCACGGGAATTCTGGCGAGCCGAGACATCATCGTCGTCCTGAAGACCTCCATCGCTCTCGCCGTCGCCGCCATTCCCGAAGGGCTACCCATCGTCGCCACGCTGGCCCTGGCCCGGGGGATGTGGCGCATGACGAAACGAAATGCCCTGGTCAACCGCCTGGCCAGCGTCGAAACGCTCGGGGCCACCGACGTGATCTGCGTCGACAAAACCGGCACTCTGACCGAAGGACAGATGGCGGTACGCGCCATTGTGACGACCGACGGCGAGGTCGGGGTAACGGGCGGCGCGTTTTCGGTCGAAGGGGAGTTCGAGCGGGACGGAAAACGATTCGACCCGGCCGGCGATCCAGTTCTCACATCCATTCTCGAGGTCGGAGTCCTTTGCAACGATGCCTCGTGGGTGCCTGCCGACGGCCAAAAAATGGTGGGCGACCCGGTGGAAGTGGCCCTCCTCGTAGCCGGAGGCAAAGCCGGAATCGAAAGAGAATCGCTCTTGGCCCGCACTCCGGAGGCGCGCGAGGTGGCCTTCGACCCGGACGTCAAGATGATGGCGACGTTCCACGCGACCAACGGCAAATTCCGCGTCGCGGTGAAGGGCGCTCCCGAGGCCATACTCGCCGCGTGCACGACGATACGTACCTCGAGAGAACATCAGCCGTTCGACGAACCGAAAAAAGGAGCTTGGCTCGAGCGCAACCGGACCCTGGCTTCCGGCGGACTCCGGATTCTTGCTGTCGCGGAAAGTACCGTTGCCGACGTCGATTCCACCCCTTATGAAGGCCTGTGCTTTCTCGGCTTCGTCGGTCTCGTGGACCCGCCACGGAGCGACGTCCGAAACGCGATCACGAAATGTCTCGACGCCGGGATTCGCGTGGTCATGCTCACTGGGGATCAGGTGCCCACCGCACGCTACGTCGGCCGTGAAGTCGGGCTCTTCACCGGGGCGAAAGAAGTGGTCCGCGAGGGACGCGAGCTCGAGCTCTCCGAGTCGCTGGATGAGACCGAGCAGCAGAGGATTCTGCGAGCGACCACGTTTGCCCGGGTCACCCCGAAACAGAAGCTCGATCTGGTCGAACTCTATCAGCGCCACGGCCACATCGTCGCCATGACCGGGGACGGGGTCAACGACGCTCCGGCACTCAATCAAGCTGACATCGGAATCGCGATGGGCAAACGAGGAACCCAAGTGGCCCGCGAGGCGGCAGACATGATTCTCCGCGACGACGCCTTTGCCACCATCGTCGAGGCGGTGAAGGAGGGTCGGGTCATCTTCGGAAACATCCGCACATTCATTCGATACTTGATCTCCTGCAACGTGAGCGAGATTCTCGTCATCCTGGTGGCCTCGGTCGCGAGTGCGCCCCTACCGCTATTGCCGCTGCAGATTTTGTTCCTCAACCTCGTCACCGACGTTTTTCCCGCGCTGGCCCTCGGACTTGGTGAGGGCGATGCCAACGTCATGCAGGAGTCGCCGCGTGATCCGAAAGAACCTCTCCTCACCCGAGATCATTGGCTCAGCATCCTCGGTTACGGCACTTTCATCGCAATATCCGTGCTCGGAGCCCTCGCTCTGGGACTCGAGTATCTGGGCTTGAACGAAGCCGAGGCGGTGACGGTCTCGTTCCTCACGCTCGCCATGGCTCAGCTGTGGCACGTGTTCAACATGAGGACTCCCGGATCGGGACTCCTGAGAAACGCGATTGTCACCAATCCGTTTGTGTGGGGCGCGCTAGTTCTTTGTATCGGTCTGCTGGTGGCCGCCGTCTACATGCCGGGCTTGAACGTGGTTCTCTCGACGCGAATGCCGGGGACGAAAGGATGGGCCCTCGCCCTGGGCATGAGCTTGGCTCCTCTGGCGGGGGGCCAGCTCTTCTTGTCACTACATCGGGGAAAAGCTGGACGGTCGCACTCTTACGACGCGGATGCCGAGTGAGTATCAACCTCCGCTTACCGGAAGCGTGATTAGGACGGTGGTGCCCATGCCTTCTGTGCTCTCCAGGTGCAATCGCCCGCCGATCTCTTCTACGCTTCGCTTGCTGAGGGGCAGGCCGAGGCGGAGGCCGACGCGGTTTCCCTTTCGGGTCAGCCCGAGCTCGAAGATTTCGGGCAGCAATGTCTTCGGAATGCCCTTGCCGTCATCGGCTAGCTCGATCTCGATTTCTCCCACCAGCTCGCGCACGGCGACGCGAATGACTCCGCGCCCCTCGATGCCCTGAACGGCGTTTTGAAGCACCGCTAGAAAAGTCCGGTTGAGCTTCGCCGGAAAGCAAAGGACATGGGGTAGTGAGCGGGGATAGTTCCGCCTGACCTCGATCCGTTGTTCGATCGACGGACCGAGAAGAGCCAGAGTCACGTCGAGCGCCTCGCGCACGTCCATCGTCTTGCGTTCGGCTTCGTCCAGTCTGACGAATTGGCGGAGCCCTTCGACGACGGTCGAGACCCGGCCGGTACTCAACTCGAGCGATTCGCAGAGCTCGGAGCACACCTCGACCGCGGAGAGTGTGGATTCTCTCTCGGCGTGACTCGCGCCGTCGGCCCGTCGGGCGACGATCTGGCCCCAGCGAGCAACGGCTCCTTTGACGGTCTCGGCGGTGGAGCGAATCGCTCCGATCGGAGTATTGACCTCATGGAGAAGCCCCGCGACCAGCCGTGCAAGCGTCGCCTGGTTCTCGGCCTCGATCATTTGCGCTTGCGTCGTCTTCAGCTCGTCCAGGGCGCGGGCCAGATCCGCCGAGCGGGCCTCGAGCTGCCGTTCGGCAATGGCCGTTCTGCGACCGGAGTAGTAGGAAATGAATACGATCAGCGCGGCGGAAAAAATGAGAGCCAGGACATAGTACGTGCGGGAAGTCTGGGAATCGACCGGGACGAGGGGCTCGAAGTTCTCACCCCAGAGCACGAGCGAGGTGAAGATGAGGAGGCCGGCGAGCAGGAGAAACACCGCGGTCCAGCGATGTTGCTGCGGGTAGAGGAGCGCCACGCCTCCCAGAATGGGCAAGAAGTAGAACTGGTTTCCCGAAATGGTCCCGAAGCCGATCGTAAACGCGAGCTGGGTCGCAAGCCCAGCGACGCACATGGTCGTCGTCGCAGCCCAATAGCGCCTCCGGTGGTTCAAGAAGAGGGGAACGGCGTAGACGGCGGCGCTCACGAGCGGCAGCCCGAACCGAACGAAGCGCGGGTTCTCCACCGACCGGTTCACGACGAGGTAGATGAGGCTGACCGTCACACTCAGAAGACAGATCGAGTTGGTCAGGGTGATGTATTTGGCGTCGGACGGTGAGGATTCGGGGGTTACTCCAAGATGGGTCAGACGGAGCAGAGTGTTGCGAACGGACATGGTCTCGAGCGAGCGTGAACAGCTTACCCTAAGAAACTATTTCGGAGGGGCTACACCGTTACTCTGACCTCTTCCCCGGTAACTCCCTCACCGGCCAAGGTGGTACTCAAACTCCGTGGACACACGTCCCTCACGCTAGCGTGGACGTCGATCGGCTTCGTCCTCGCCACCGCGGCGATGGTCGAGGAGCGCCCTTGGAGACTTGAGCTAGACTTCCGGAAACGGAGGTGCGGCATGCACCTGCTGGTCTGGCTGTCGCTAGTCGTCCAGGCGGAGGGCGTCTCCGCGTTTCGAGGCACCGTCCAAGACGAGTCGGGCCGACCGGTCGAAGGAGCGATCGTGGCCGTGTCTCCCGGCAACGTCCGCTACGACGCTCCGGCCGCGAGCGCGACGACGGACGCGAACGGTGTTTTCTCGGTGGCTCTGAGCGGACGACCACCCTTTACCGTCGCGGCCCACGCGCCCGGGTTTGCGCCGTTTCGGGCACGCGATGTGCCGGTGGAGAAGCCACTTCACATCGTGCTGGAGCGAGGTGGGTCGTCTCTCTCAGGGCGGGTTCTGGACGGAGATACGCTCGAGCCCATCGCCGGGGCCGTCGTCGAGTCGCGCGCCGTCGCCGCAAGCGGAAGGCTGGAAGACCACCCTCGCTTTGGCCTCGTGGAGACCGTTTCGGATCGCGAGGGTCGGTTCGAGCTTCGAGGGCTAGGAGAAGGTCCCTATCGCGTCAGGTCCAGCGCCCCGGGCTACGGAAGTGCGTCGAACAACAACGCAAACCCGGAAGCAGACGTCGTCCTCTATCTCTTCCGGGGCGTGGGCATCACCGGTCGCGTTACCGACGAGAAAGGTGAGCCGGTCGAGGGCGTCTTCGTGGATGCCGAGTGGACGGGAAGCGATATCTTCTCCCGGCAGCATGTGAGCTCGACGCAGCAGACCGACGCGGAAGGAGGCTTCGCCGTTCTCGGCCTCGAGCCGGGCCGCTACCGACTCTACGCACGGCACCCGGACTACGCTCCTTCGGCATCGGAGGCGACGCTCGAAAATCGGGACGTCGAGGTCGATCTGGTCTTGACCCAAGGCGTGAGCGTCACCGGGCGTCTGATCGATGCAAACGACGAGCCGGTGCGCGGCCGGGCGGCTTTGGAAGCTCTCGATGGCGGCTCCGTGGGACGACTGATCGAATCCCGTCTCGGCGCCGACACCGACGACGACGGCACGTTCACCCTTTCAGGTGTTCCGCGAGGCGAGCACCGGCTTCGCCTCAGCGCGCGGGGGTATGGCAGCGAGAGCGTCGATCTTTACGTCGGCGGCAAGAGCCCGGTAGACATTGGAGAGGTTGTCCTCGAGGTGGGCATCGCGATTCGTGGCGTGGTGGTCGACGCGGACGGCGAGGGCGTGGGGGACGCTCGGGTCCAGGCGTTCAAAGCGAGCGGAAGCGACCGGGGCATTTCGGCGCAGGGAGAGCCGGACACGGAGACCGATTGGGAAGGCCGGTTCGTTCTCGCGGGGCTCGAGGAAGCGCTCTACCACCTCATGGTGGCGGCGCCGGGTTACGGTCGGGAGGTCACCGACGTGGAGGCGGGATCCGAGGCCATCACCGTTGCTCTGAGGCCAGCGGGCACGATTCGAGGATCGGTTTCCGATACCGAGGGCAGACCGATCGGCTCGTTTCGCGTCCTGGCGCGCGCGCCCGAGCGCCGGGGATTCGGAGGCGCGACGACCGGTGTCAGCGAAGATAACGGACTATTCGTGGTCGAGGACGTCGCCGAGGGCGAGTACGCGGTCGAGGTGTCGGCAGCGGACTTCGTTCCCGAGGTTGTCTCGAACGTACGCGTGACACCCGGCGCGGTGACCGAGCTCGGCGAGATCCGTTTGCGAAGGGGCGCGAGGCTCCGAGGCATCGTGATCGACACAGCCGGGGCACCGATCGCCGGCGCCATGGTCACCGTACGCACGCCCGGCCAACGCTTCTTCTCCACCGACGACCTCGGCAAGACCACCGACGGCAGCGGTTCGTTCGAGGTCCGGGGACTGCCCGACGGCAAGGTGGACGTTGCCGCGAGCCACCCGAGTTATGCCGAAACCCGGCTCGAAGGGATCGACATCGACTCGAGCTCCGGAGCGAAGGACGTCGAGCTCGTGCTCCGCGGTGGTGGCGCGATCGAAGGCTATGTGCGCAGCCGGGACGGTACGAACGTCGCCGTCCGGACGATTCAAGTGATGCCACTTCGGCGCGCCGGCTCGATGTCCCTTTCGGCATCGGTGCAAACCGGGACGGATGGCTCCTTCCGCATCGACCATCTCGCGCCCGGACCCGTCGAGGTTTCGCTGGTTGCGACGTCGGGTTACGCCACCTACGCCGTTCAGGCGCGTCAGGTCGAGATTCGCGAGAACGAGACCGTTCAAGTGAACTTCGACTCGCGGCAGATCCTCGTTCAAGGACAGATACACCGTGCCGGCGCACCGCTTTCGGGTGTCGAGATCGATCTCTGGCCCTCGGAAGGGGGCGTCATTTATGGCTGGAGCCAGGCAGGCGTTACCCAGGCTCCCTCCAGCTTGCGTTACTTGAATGCGCGTACGGGCGAGGATGGATTCTTCGAGCTTCTCGTCGACGCCCCCGGGGAGTACCGCGTCAGCGTCAATGCCAGCGGCGCCGGCCTCCCGTCCCGAAACGTCGTCGTTCCCGATCTCGATACGTTCTTCCTGGATCTGGATTTTTCGGGCGTCGCGGTGTCGGGACGAGTCGTCGAGGAAGAGACCGGCGAAGCGGTGGTCAGAGCCTTCGTGAGCGCCCGCCCCGAGTCGAGTGCTGACTGGGAACGTGGCGCGTCAACGCAAACGGGGGCGGACGGCCGCTTCGAGCTCGAGCTCGAAGCAGGGACATTCACGCTCGTCGCGCGAGCCGAGGGTTTTGCTCCTAGCGAAAGGCGGCTCAATGTGAGCGATTCCGGAATCTCGGAGGTGGTGCTGTCGCTGACCGCCGGTCTTCGGATCACGGGGCGAGTCAGCGGCACCGGGAGTCTCCGAATCTACGCGATCGAAGACTCGCCCGATCTGTCCACTCCTCCCATGCGCATGTCCTTCGCGATGAGCGTCGCCGATGGGAGCTTCGTTCTCGATGGGCTTGCTCGTGTCCGATACAACATCCTGGCGGGCGAGGAGCTCGCGGGCTTCGGCGTCGCCACGGGAATTCCCGCGGGTACGGAAGATGTCGACATCGCGCTTCGCCCCGCGGCCAGGCTCGACGTGGAAGTGGTCGATGGAGAAGGTACCCCCGTGGACGAGATCGCTGTCGCCATCGTCGCCGTCGACGGGCACAAGATCCGGGGCGCTCAGACCGCAACCGATCGGAATGGCCGCGCGTCACTCGCCGTTCCCGCCGGCAGCCTTCACGTCAAGGCCGCGAACAAAGATGAACTCGAGGGAATAGCCGTCGTAACGGTTATGCCGGGTGGCCGCGCCGAGCTGCAGATGGTGGTGGCTCCGGCGCCTTCACCGCGGCCTCGTTAACGGCACGGAAACCTCACTGCCCCAGGCCCTGTCTCTGCGTAGCTCCACCATTCAACAGAACGCTTGACTTCCTTCCGATATCGCTATACGTTGTATAACTAGATATCGTTATGCGAGGTATCTTTCGAGAAGCGCTGAAGGGGCATCTCGACCTCCTGGTGCTGGCCGCCCTCGAGCGCGAGCCGGCGCATGGCTACGCCATCATCGGCGAGATCCGGAGACGTACGCGGGGTACCTTCGATCTCGCTGACGGTACCATTTACCCCGCGCTCCAAAGGCTCGAGGACGCCGGCCTGCTCCGAAGCTCCTGGACTCTCGTCAACGGGCGCTCGCGCCGAGTTTATGGTCTGACGGCGCGAGGTCGAACCGAGCTCGCTAGCCGCCGCCGCGGCTGGCGCACGTTCTCGCTCGCCGTCTCGCGGGCTATTGGATAGACGTGCCCGGGGCGCATCCGGAAGTCGCTGCCTTTCTCGCTGAGCTGGAGCGTTCGCTCGAGGCGAGAGGGCTTCCGGCCGGAGCTTTCGTCACCGAGGCGGAAGAACATCTCGCCGATTGCATGAAAGAGCTCGAGGAGAGCGGCCTTCCTCCGCACCACGCCGCCCGTGAGGCCATCCGCCGTTTCGGCTCGGTCGAAGCCGTCGTCGAAGCCTGGGTTTCGCGCCAAGGAGCGGGAGGCCGCGCCCGGCCGCGGAAACCGCCGCACCGGCGATTCGTCATCGGACTTGGGGACGACGTGCGCTTCGCGGCGAGAAAGCTTGCCTCGAGCCCTGGGTTCACTGCGGCGACGGTACTGATTCTCGCGGTCGGGATCGGCGCTACCACCGCCATCTTCACCCTTGTCCACGCGGTTCTTCTTCGCCCGCTCCCATTTCACGAGCCAGAGCGGCTGGTCAATATTTCTCTCCAAAGCGACAGTGATGGCGACGCGAGCGGCACACTGTCGGTGGCGGACTTCTCGTTTGTGCGCGCGCAGGCCCGCACGCTCGAGAGCACCGGGGCGCTCTTCGTGCGCCAGAGCTTTCAAATCTCGGGCGGAGAGCGGCCCATCCGGATCGCCGGAGCTTTCGTGAGCGCGGAGTTTTTTCCCACGCTTGGAGTTCGGCCTTTCATGGGACAGCTCTTTCGATCGGGAGACGATCGAGCGGGAGAGCCACGCCGGGTCGTCGTCAGCCATCGCTTCTGGCAGGGTTACCTTCAATCCGATTGGGGTGTCATCGGAAGCGCGCTGAATCTGGACGGTGAGCCGCATACGGTGGTCGGAGTCATGCCTCCCGACTTCCGATGGATGCGCGCTGAGCTTCTGGACGTGTGGCCGATCCTGACCGTGGTCGAGCCGAACCATCGAGCGCCATTCTTCCTGACCACGATCGCGAGGCTGAAACCTGGTACGAGCCGGCGCGATCTCGAAGCGGAGCTTTTTGGCATCGAGAGCGCCATCAAGAACCGCTACCCGAGCTCGCCTTCGGACTGGGCCTTCGCGGTGGAGGACTTCCCCGAATTCTTCGTGGGCCAAAGACGTCCCGTGCTCCTGCTTCTGTTCGGATGCGTCGGCATTCTGCTGCTCGTAGCCTGTTCGAACGTCGCGAGCCTTCTCCTGACCCGGTCGGTGGGGCGGCGGCGTGAGATCGCGGTTCGTTCGGCACTTGGCGCGCGCCCGTGGATACTCGCACGCCAACTGCTGATGGAGAGCCTGCTCCTCGCGAGCGCCGGGGGTATCTTGGGACACGCACTGGCACTGGCCGGCCTCGGGCCGCTCATCGACCTCGGAGCGGAAACGCTTCTCCTTCCTAAAGAGGTCTCCTTCGAGCCGTGGGTCCTTCTGTTCGTCAGCGGGCTCGCCTGCGGCGTGACCCTGCTCATCGGGCTCGCGCCGGCGCTCTCGAGCGTTCGAGTCGATTCGGCGACCCCTCTGAAGGAATCCGCCACCTCGGCGGGCGAGACTGCGGGAGCGCGCCACCTCCGCTGGGTCTTCGCGGCAGTGCAAGTCGGAATGGCAACGTCGCTTCTGGTCGGGGCGGGACTCCTTCTGCGGAGCCTTCACGAGCTGCAGCGTGTCGATACGGGCGCGCAGCTCGATTCGGTGCTGGCTTTGCCCTTGGCCCTGCCAGAGGCCACCTACCCGGACGACCTGAACGTCGAGAGCTTCTGGCGCCGCCTTCTCGACGAGGTCCGCGGACTTCCGGGAGTGCTCGAGGCCGCGTGCAGCATGGCGCTGCCTCCGGACCTCCTGGTCATGACCAATCCCTTTACCGTCGAGGGTCGTCCTGTCCCACCCCATCAGACGCCACCTCTTGCCGAGCAGCTCCTGGTGAGCCCCCGGTACTTCGAGACCCTGGGAATCCCCACTCGTGAGGGCAGGGACTTCGATCTCGGCGATCGCCCGGACTCGACACAGGTCGCGATCGTGAACGAGACGCTCGCTCGGCGCTTCTTCCCTGGGGGCGACGCCATCGGCCGTCGCATCCAGCTGGGCGAACCGAGGCCCGACGGCCAATGGAACACCATCGTGGGCGTCGTCGCCGACGTGAAGTATGACGGGCTCGATGCCGGCCCGGCGCCGACGGTGTACGTTTCTTATTTCCAGGAGCCGTGGTGGCGGGATATGTATCTCACGGTGAAGACCAGCGGCGACCCCCTTGCCGTCGCGCCGGTCCTGCGCTCGACCGTCGCCGCGCTCGACTCGACCCTCGCTCCCGGTGAGCCCAAGACGCTCGATCGCGTCGCAGCGGAATCGGTATCCGGACCCCGCTTCCGCACCGCGCTCGTCGTGACTTTCGCCGCCATCGCGCTCTCGCTCGCGGTCGTCGGCGTCTACGGCGTCGTCTCGCAGGCGGTTTTGGGGCGGACCCGGGAGATCGGAATCCGCCGCGCCTTCGGCGCGAGCGATCGCGACATCCTGGGAGAGCTCATCGGCGAGGGTATAAGGATCCTTCTCTCGGGCGGGGTCTTTGGCATTCTGGTGTCCCTCGCACTCGCGCGGGTCGTTGCCGCCCTGCTGTTTCAGGTGAGACCCTTCGACCCGGCCACCTTCGCCTTCGTGCCCTTGTTGCTTGGGGCGGTCGGAGTGCTCGCCTGCTACGTTCCCGCCCGCCGCGCGCTTCGCGTCGAGCCGGTCATCGTTCTCCGCGGTTAGTGCGCCATCGTTGGCTTCCGCGCTCAGTCTGAAGACGAAGATTATTCGCACTCCGTGCTCACATCTCATCCCCACGAAGGAGCCCGATGCAGACGATTCCCGACATCCCTGCCTGACTTTCCGGGAACTTTTCCGGGCTCTCAGGGTCTAACGCTCTAACCAAGTTGAAATCGTTCACGATTTCACATCGTGGAGGCGAAGAGGGAATGTTCGAGCATGCATTGACGTCCGATGGAAACGCGCGAAGGTCTGCGGCAACGTTCGTGGTTTCACTCTTCATCCAGGGCGGAGTCATCGCCGCATTGGTCATCGTGCCACTCATGGCGACGGATCGTTTGCCTGTGCCCGAGAACGTCCTGACTTTCATGGAGCCACCGCCACCACCTCGACCACCCCCACCCCCACCACTGCCGCCGAAAGCGCGACCCGGATCCGTGGTCCGTCGGCCGATGCTGACCGCCACGCATTCGTTCCTCGTACCCGTAGAGATTCCGAGCGAGATCGGGATGGACGACCTGGGGCTGGATCTCAGTGTGATTGGTGTCGGGGGTGGTGTTCCGGATGGAGTCATCGGAGGCATTTGTGGATGTCTACCTGAAGAGCCACTCCCACCACAGCCGCAAGAGCCTGTGCGGGTGGGCGGGATAGTTCGCCCCCCGAGCAAGACCCGAGATGTCGCCCCGATCTATCCCGAGATCGCGAAACAGGCGCGCGTGGAGGGCATCGTGATCCTCGAAGCCATCATCGATCCCGCAGGAAACGTCACCCACGTTCGGGTGTTGCGCTCCAGGCCCCTTCTCGATGAGTCGGCCATCGACGCCGTCAAGCAATGGAAGTACGAGCCTACACGACTGAACGGTGTCCCGGTTCCGATCGTGATGACGGTGACGGTGACGTTCCAGTTGAGTAATTGACGCACGTTCTGAGGACTTTCCCGGCCGCCTATCAGCGACTGCCAGGTCGTTTGCCGCGAAGAG
>DASPGQ010000729.1 GCA_035620555.1 Vicinamibacteria bacterium | reverse complement strand
TAGAATGGTCGCTTCGGGCCTTCGGGCGTTCGTGACCTGCGTCGACCCTCGGGCGCTCGATCCTTCGTTCGCCGGCAGGATTTTCGACCGGGATTTTTTGAACGATCTGCCCGAGCAAGTGGACCCGTGCGGGGAGAACGGCGAGTTTCACACCTTCGCCTACGCGGGCCCGATGTTCTCCGAGCCCCTCGTTGTCGTTCCCGGAGAAATCGTCGAGCGTGACGGATTCGTGTTCGCCGACTTGCTGACGACCTGAGCCCTGCGCCGGGCTCGCGCTACGGCAGCCGGGCGGTGATGTTCCGCTTCGGCACCTGTCCGACGGGGATACGTGCCACTTCTTTGAGCGTCTCGATATCGACGGCGGAGACCGAGTTCGACCCCGCGTTCGCGACGTAGACCGTCTTGCTATCGGGCGTGAACGTGAGCCAATCCGGGTGGTGTCCCACCGACACACCTCCGAGAAGCTCGAGCCCGGGAAGCGCGTAGGCGTAGACCGTGTGATTGACTTTGCTGCAAACCCACAGGGTCTTTCCGTTCGGCGCCACACCGATTCCGTGAGACGGAGACCCCTGGAGCGTGTCCCAGTTCTGCTCCTCTCGAGGCAGCTCGGGAAGCTCGATGCGGGCCACCTCGTGGCGCTCTTTGAAATCGACCACGTAGAAGCCGTGGAAGTCCGAGATCTGCACGAACAGGCGCTTCGTCGTCCCGTCCTCGTTGGTCTCGAATCCGATCGGCCGCACTCCGCCATCGAAGTACAGCGTCCAGAGACGCTCTTCGGACTCCTGATCGATGACGGTCAGGCTCCGGCCCGCGATCGAGCCCGCGACGACGTGTCTTCCATCGGGGGTGATGAAGGTATTGTGGACTCGCCCAGGTATCGGAATGGTCTTGACATTTTCCAGCGACGGCGTATCGATCACGTCCACCCCGCCGGGGTCCTCGGTGATCGCGACGTAGACTCTTCGGCCATCTCGGCTGATGGCCACGTTGTTGGGGCGTCCGCTGAGGGAGATCTGCTTCGTGACCGACAGGGTCTTGCCGTCCACGACATCGAGCGTCTGTTCGGCTTCGTTGGTGAAGTAAAGAAGGCCTCCGTCGGGTGCTGCGGCGGCACCGTGGTTCACCTCGATGCCCGTGATCTCCCCGACGACCCGATGGGTCGCCGGATCGATGAGATGGATGTTGTCCCCGGCCGAGTTGGTCTGAACGATGACGACCTTGTCGCTGCTCGCGGCGAGGAAAGGCGGAAAGAATAGGATGAGCGCCCAACGCATGGCTCCGAGCCTCCGGGACGAACTGTACAACGTGGGGCGGACTTGACGCCAACCCCGCAACCTGTGATACGCATCTTTCTGCATGCTCCTCGGCGCCTCGCTCCTGACCTCGCTCTTCGTGCTGCAGGGCCCGTCGCTCGATTTCGATTTCTTCCGCGACCGGATCGAGCCCCTCTTCATGAAGAAGCGTCCCGGACACGCCCGCTGCGTGGCGTGCCACCAGCACCGCGCTCAATTTCCCCTGCTGCCGCTGTTGGCCGAGAGCGACGCCTCGAGCCTCGAGGCATCCCGGCACAATTTCGAATCGGCAAAGCGGCTGGTTGTTCAAGGTGAGCCGCTCCGGAGCCGGCTCCTGACGATGCCGCTCGCCGAGGAGTCGGGCGGCAATTCGTTTCACCCCGGCGGCAAATTCTGGGAATCGCCGAGCGATCCTGAATGGCAAACGCTCGCAGAGTGGATAGGAAGCGAGGCACCAACGGATGAACGCCCGTCTCTCGACTTCGGGCTCTACCGAGCATCGATCGAGCCCATCTTTCTCCAGAAGCGCCCCGGCCACGCGCGCTGTGTCGCGTGCCACCAGCACCGCGCTCAATTTCCCTTACAGCCGCTCTCGCCGGGGAGCGCATCCTGGAACGAACAGGAGTCGCGGCGCAATTTCGAGTCGGCGAAGCGGCTGGTCGTTCCCGGTGATCCGCTTCGGAGTCGGCTGCTCTTGATGCCGCTCGCGGAAGAAGCCGGGGGCGAGCCCTTTCACCCCGGCGGGAAGTTCTGGGAGTCTCAGGAAGACCCGGATTGGCAGATACTGGCCCGCTGGGTCCGCGGACGCCGATAGTTTTACCCCGCGAGTACGCCTTCGAGACTGGCCTGGCTGCGCCGAAACGCATCGACGGCGCTCCAGGCAACGAAAGCCCAACCCCCCAGCGCGAGTGCCGCCAGCCCCATGGGAATCGATGGCTCGAGCACCGGACGGCCCGAGAAGCTCTGCCACGCGATTCCTGCGCCAACGACGAACCACAAGAGTCCCGCCGCGTGAACGGCGCGCTTCGCTCTCGACTCTTCCACCTTCGCCCACACCATCCCGAGCGCTACCAGAGGAACCGCTTGCAGCCCATGAAACCCCGTGGCATGGAGAGGGAGAAGATTCCCCTCGTCGCCGAAGCGGGGAGCACCTACGACGGACATGACGATTCCCACGAGGAAGGCTGCAATCGCGGCGACGCTTCCGTAGCGGAGCGCAAGCACGAGCGGGTCGGGCGAGCGAAAGAAGAAACGGAGCGTCAATGCGAGAAAGCAGATGAAGATGCCTACCGCCGAGAGAAAGAAAAGGCCGCCGATGGCCTGGTCCAACGGTGTCGACACGCGACTGAAGCGTGGATCGAAGCCCCGGAAAATCTGAATGGTCTCGACGCTGTAGCCGTACAGCGTGAGCCCGATGATCGTCCACCGCCATATCGACCACCCGCGTCGGGAAAACCCGGCAACGCGGGTGATGAGGGCCAGGGTGAGGTGAAAGATTCCGACGGCGATATTGAAGCTCGCCGCCTTGTACAGGTTCCCCTCGGGCTCGACGATGACTCCGTGAAACAGCATGCCGGCGAAGCAGACGAGCCCGAGACCGAGTCCAAAAAGGCCGGTGACGAACAGCGGCCGCTCGTGGGCGTACAATCTCCAGATGGTGCTCACGACTGCCACGAGTGGAAATCCTAGCCGCATTAGCGGCGTTGCTTCAAGCTCCCATGGATGAATCGACGCTCGTCATTGTGCTTCTCGCCTTTGCCGTCTTCATGCTGCTCTGGGTCCTGCTGCGTCGTATAGGAAACGAGTCCTCCGTTCGCAAGGATGCCCTTCGAAGAAGCCAGGCGGCAGTCGCGGGAAGAGCCACCGAGCAGCTCGCCGCCTACCTTCGCGAGTTTCCGTTCGATCCCCGTGACGCGCGATTCCTCGGCTCGCCCATCGATTTCGTGGTCTTCGACGGACTGAGCGACGGTGATCTCGACGAGATCGTGTTCGTCGAGATCAAGACCGGCACCGAGGCCCGATTGTCGGCCCGCGAAAGACGCATCCGGAAAGCGGTAATGGAGGGACGCGTCCGTTTCGAAGAAATTCGCCTGCCGGGCCCGGACCGCGACGATTGAGACTCACTCGTTGCGAAGGACGATCGCCGGATCGATGGACGATGCGCGGCGGGCGGGCAGGTAGGACGCAGCCACTCCGCTCAATCCCAAGACCACGATGGCACAGGCAAACGCGACCCCGTCGAGAGCGTCGACTCCGATGAGAAGATGCTCCACGAAACGCGTGAGCACGATCGACGCGGCGATGCCCGCGACCAGTCCCGCGAGCACGGGCCCCAACCCCTTCCGAAGCACGAACCCGCGTATGTGTCGAGCCCCCGCGCCGAGAGCGATTCGAACTCCCAGCTCGGCTCGGCGGCTCGCCAGCACGGAAGCGGTGATCCCGTAGGTGCCGGCGACGCTCAGAACCAGCGCGACGAGGCCCGCCAAGGTGAAGAGCAGACCGACGGAACGCTGACTCGCGAGAAGCACCTTGCGCTCCTCGGAAAGCAGGCGCGCGTCGAAGAGCGGCAGGTCGTCGTCGAGCGCACGGATCGCCTCGCGCACGGCAGGAAGAACGGCCAGGGGCGGTCCGTCGGAGTACACGTGTAGGTTCATGTACTGAAAGAAGCGCTGGGCGAGGGGGAAATAAATGTACGGCCGGGGCTCGTCCCAAAGGTTTCGATACTTCGCGTCTCGTACCACGCCCACGATCTCGTAATAGTCGTGCGGGATTCCGCTCCGCCGCCACACGCGGATCTTCTTACCCACGGCATCCTCGCCCGGCCAATAAGTTCGGGCCAACGTCTCGTTCACGAGCACCACTCCTGGCGTGTCGACGCCGTCCGTTTCGGTGAAGTCCCTCCCCGAAAGCAGCGGAATTCCCATCGTCTCGAGGAAGCCCGGAGTGACGATGTCGGCGTCGGCTTGAATCCAGTCCGGCTCCTCGACCGCGCCGTCTTCTTCGAGCACGAACATCGTGAGGATGGTCATACGGCCGAAAGGGATGTCGGCGGACCACGCGGCGGAACGCACTCGCGGAAGGGACGATATCCGTTCCAGGGCGCGTCGATAGAAGTCTTGCGCCCTCGGCTGGTCGTAGCGGAACTCCAGCGATTGCAGGTCCACCGAAACGAACAAGACGTCGTCGAGGCGATAACCCGGATCCACCGAATCAACCTCATGGATCGTTCGCACGAGAAGCCCCGCGCCGACGAGTAGCACGCAGGCGAGGGCAACTTGAACCGCCACGAGAGCACCTCGCAGTCGGGCGACTGGCGGCCCATCGGCGAGCGATGCCGATCGGCCCGGAAGCGAAGCGCGACGGACGAAGAGGATGGGCGCGAGGCTAGAGAGCGCGGCTGCCGCGGCGGTCAAACCGACCGCACCGGCAAACACCCGAAGGTCGATCGAGGGCTCGAGCTCTCCGACCGACATGGCCAGGATCTCGACCCGACCGAAGCCCCAAAGGGCCAAGCGCGCAACCAGGAGGCTCCCCGCGAGCGATAGTGCGTAGACCAGACCGCTTTCGACGAGGACGAGCCGAGCCAGACGCGAGCGCGCCGCTCCCAGCGCCCGGCGCATCCCGAGCTCCCCTCCTCGCGAAGAAAGATCGGCGAGCCTCAGGCCCGCGACGTTGGCGCTGGCAATCAGGAGCACGACGCCGGCGACACCAAGAAGAACACCCAGATAGGAGACCACTCGGGCCCTCTCGGAGAGTCGCGTTTCGCCGAAGGGAACGACTTCAGCGGTCGTACCCTGGTTGGTGTCTGGATGGGCTCGCTCGAGAGCGCCCGCGAGTGCCTTCATCGCCGCGTCGGCCTGGTCGAGGCTCGTGGCCTCTCGGAGACGCCCCACGACGTTGACGCCGGGCTGATCCCGCTTCTCGAAAAACTCGGTAACCCGGGGCCAGAGCGAATCGATCATGGATAAAGGTATCCAGAGGTCGATCTGCCGCGGGAGCGTGATGCCACGAAAGCCCTCGGGAGCGATGCCGACCACAGTCAGCTCCTGCCCGTTGACCCGGATCGTCTTGCCGAGAACGTTCTCGTCCTCACCGAACCGGCGGCGAAAGAGCCGCTGACTGATCACCACGACGGGACTCGGCGCCTCGTCTTCCTCGCGGGAGAATCCACGTCCTGGGCGAGGAATGACGCCGAGCACGTCGAAGTACGTGGCGGATACGAGCTCTCCCTGGAGGCGTTCGGTCTGCTGGTGCGTGCGCACGCTGAAGGTGAAGTCGGCGAAAGCAGCCAGATCGAGGAACACTTGCTGCGCGTCCCTCATGTCCCGGTAGTCCGGCGCCGAGACCGGGCGAACGCCTTCGGAGCTGCGGGAGCGGATCGCCATGAGATCGTGCGGCTCGGCGATGCGAAAGGGCCGAAACAAGAGCGCGTCGGCGACGCTGAAGACCGCCACGTTGGCGCCGATGCCGAGCGCGAGACTCACTACTGAGATGCAAGCGAGGCCGGGCCGCTTCCTCATCCAGCGATA
Source organism: Vicinamibacteria bacterium (assembly GCA_035620555.1). Lineage (NCBI taxonomy): Bacteria > Pseudomonadati > Acidobacteriota > Vicinamibacteria > Vicinamibacteria bacterium. The sequence goes on along the minus strand of DASPGQ010000729.1, from coordinate 2,644 downwards.
TCCCGACCGGAAATCCTGTAGGATGTCCGCCATCACGCGATCTTCTCGCCAGCCCATGTCGGACCGCAAGCGCTGGGAACGAAGGCACGGGGACTTCGATGCCCCCGCCGAGCCATCACCCTTCCTGCGGAAAGTGCTCCCCATGCTTCGCCGCGGCCGAGCCCTGGACGTGGCCTGCGGGTCGGGAGCCAATGCTCGGCTTCTCGCGGAGAATGACTTCGCCGTGGACGCCCTCGATTGGAGTGTCGCGGCACTATCTAAGCTGAGCCACCCGGCCGTCCGGAGGCTCGCGTGCGACGTCACCCGCTTTCCCTTGCCCCCTCACCGTTACGACGCCGTCGTCTGCGTCCGCTTTCTCGATCGATCTCTGTGGCCGGCCATGGTGAAGGCTCTGCGACCGGGTGGGGCCCTGGTCCTCGAGACGTTCACCCGGCGTTATCTCGAGCGACGGCCGGACTTCCGGGGTGCCTTCTGCCTCGAGGAGGGCGAGCTCGTCCGAGCATTCGCCTCGAGTCTGCGAATCGCGCTTTACGAGGAGCTCCCGTCGTCAACAACGGCGTGCCTTCTGGGATTCCGATGACGGTCTCGCCGCAGCGCTGAATCGGGCCTCCCCGACCGAGGGAGGTTTAGCCGAGGCTTTTTCGTCTTGTCTCAGAAGAGAGCTATACGAATGAATGGTGTGCTGCACCTAACGTGTCCCAATCGGATTATTTCGGTCCGGGATTCCGACACTGGCCTCGCCACTCGATCCAGGGATTATCTCGACTGGACGCGATAAGGAAACAACGAGCTGAATGGACTTCAAGCTCCGTGGGACGATCACCGACATCGAGGAGATCGCATCAGGTGGGTCTCTTCGTATCCTTGGCAAACTGCGGAAACTTTATGGCAAGGGTCGGTGGCGAAAACTCAAGGGGATCGCATTGGTGGAGCTGCCGGATGGCAGCGTGGGTCGCGCGGAGTTACACTGGTACGAGGCTCATGGTATTGGGCGTCGGGACACGAAGATCAAATACCTCCTGGATTGATATGGGCAACGAAAGCAACCGGTTTGCAATCTGTATCAAGAACGAGGGTTACCAGGCTTCACTGGAGCCACGGAAGATCTATCGCGTCGTCACGGATGCCGAGGCGGAGGGCAAAGGCATGCTCCGTGTCGTCGACGAATCAGGCGAAGATTATCTGTTCCCGGCGGAGTTCTTCGTCCCTATCGAGGTGCCCGCAGATGCGAGCATCGCTTTTGCTGAGCACTGAAGCGGGGCCGCGGTCGATGCGAAGGGTGTCTTCGGCCACGGCTCTTCAATGGGCGGTCATCAACGGACATCAGAACGACCGTGGACCTCTTGCTTGCTCGTGGTGCGAGCCTTTCAATCCGTGACGCCCGCTTCGATGCCACCCCTGCGGAATGGGCAAAGGAAGGAGGGCACCTGGAGCACGCCGATCGATTGAGCCCGACTTAGAAGACCGCCCGACGCCAAATCGTCTACCAGCCTTTCGCTTGCCATGGATTGCAGCGAACCAAATCCGGAGCCCGATTCTTGTTCGCCTGCCTTTCGTTGACGACCAAGTTGGATTAGATTACTATCTAATCGATGAACGACAAATCACCGGATTCCATCGAATCCGCCGTAATCCTGCTGAAGGCGCTCGCCGACGCGACCCGCCTCCGCATGGTGGGCCTGATGGTTGACCGTGGCCGCTCGGGCCAGGAGCTCGCAAGCATCCTCGGCGTCTCTCCGCCAACGATCTCGCACCACCTGCAGGTGCTCCGCAAGGCGGGGCTGCTCAAGGAGGAGCGCGACTCACCCTACACCTTCTACACCGTCGAGCTGTCGACGCTCCAGCGCGGCATCCGGCAGGTGACCGACAAGAAGCGCGTGCGACGTTTCGCCGAACGGGTTGGCTTGCCGGAAGACAAACGCCGGGTGCTAGGCAATTTCTTCCACGGCTCGCGCCTGCTGCAGATCCCGGCCCAGCGGCGCAAGCAGGAGATCGTGCTCGAGGAGATTTTGCGCCGGCTACCGCGTCGCAACGTCTACGAGGAGCGACAGCTCAGCCGTTGGCTCGAGGCGATTCACGAGGACTACGCCTCGCTGCGTCGCGGTTTCATCGACGGTCGCTACATGGAGCGCAGCCGGGGGCAGTACACCCTGACCGATCGCGGCCGCGCCGCCCTCGCCGAAGGTTAGTTGCCGATGGACGCCGCCCAGTTGAAAGAGTTTGCGGAGCGATACACCGCGGCTTGGTGCAGCCAGGATCCGGGGAGAGTCGCGGGGTTCTTTGCGGAGGGCGGCTCGCTGAAGATCAACGACGGCGAGCCTTCCGTGGGTCGGACCGCGATCGCCGAGGCCGCACGGAGCTTCATGACTACCTTCCCCGATATGGTCGTCACGACGGACGGGACGAGCCTTCAGGGGAATCAAGCTGTCTATCGGTGGACCCTGACCGGCACGAACACCGGTCCAGGAGGCACGGGAAACCCTGTGCGTATCAGCGGATATGAGGAATGGACCCTCGGCGCGGATGGGCTGATCCTGGAGTCCCAAGGGCGCTTCGATGAAGCCGATTATCGCCGGCAGTTGAACGCCGGCATCGAGGACAGGTGACCGTGTTGCAGGAACGGAGGTGACACCGTGTCGACCCA
>DASPGQ010000728.1 GCA_035620555.1 Vicinamibacteria bacterium | reverse complement strand
AATGTGAAAGCCTCCTCGGCTACGTCGACCCGCATCACCGTGCCGACACGATTGGCGCCTCCCCAAAAGAAGAGCTCTTTTCCGTCTTGTCGCCATCGAGGGTGGGTTCCGCCGTGAAGCGAGATCCGTTTCTTGTTCGTTCCGTCGGGGAATCCCATCACGAACACTTCGTACGTCCCGGTCTCAGTTGAAGAGTACGCGAGCCATTTTCCGTTCGGGGAGAGGTGTGCCCCCCATCCCGGGGATCCCGCGTCGACAACGGGCCGCGGCTCGGTCTCTCCGGACACGGGAACGGCCCAGCTCCCGAATCTGAAATTCGTTAGATCAACGAGAACGATGTCTCGGCGCGACCAGTCGGTGGGGATGGCCCCATACACAAGCTCTCGTGGCACCTGCCACAGAAGCGTTTCGTTGCCGCCACCAGCCGACTGCAGCCAGACGCCGTGTTGGCCGTCCCGGTAGGCGCCGTACGCCACGCGCTCACCGTCAGGGGACCACACGAGGTCGGTCTCGAAGGAAGGCGCTGTCGTGAAACGGGACGCGCGGCTGGATTCGACGTCGATGAGCCAGATGTCCACGTTTCCGGTCGCGGGGTCTCGTCGGTTGGCGGCGATCGTTCGTCCATCGGGCGAGAGCGAAGGGTTTACGTACTCGCCCGAGGCAGGCTGAGGAATCCTGGCGAGCTCGCGTCCTTCCCGGTCGTACCAAACGAGCTGGCCCGCGGGTGCGCTGCCACCGCGAAGGGCGAGAATCCCGTTTCGTGAAACGGAGAGCGACGTTCTCGTACCGCCGACTTCGGCGGACATCAATTGGGCTCCCAGGACCTTGGGCTCGCCGTAAAGCATCAGTTTCTCGGTGTCGAACGGCTGGGCATGCACCACCCCGCTGCGAACGAACAACAGGTGACCGGCGTCGTAGTGAGCAGGCGAATCGCTCTCGACCACGAAAACGCTCTTCGGCGACTCCAAAGAGCCAACGAAGATCCTTCCACGTTCGAACGCGTCGTAGGCGAGGTACAGGAAATGCGAGTTGTCGGGAAGGAACGAAGGACACGCACGATAGACGTCGCCCCCGAGTCCGTCTTCGACTGCCAAAGGCGTCGGTTCGCCTCCGTCCGCCGCCATGCGGAAGAGCTTGCCCCAAGCACCGGTGAACACCAATAGGTCGTCATCGCTCCAGCTGCCGCCACGAAAAGGGGTCTCGCTCACCGTCTCGGGCGTCCCACCCGAGAGGCTGACCCTCTTCAGTTGACTCGCCGCGCCGAAACCGATTCGAAGGCTGTCGGGTGACCACAACAGTTGCCAGACGTTCTCGGTTCCGGCGAGCAATTCTGTGCTTCCCGACTCCAGCTCACGGACCCAGATCGAGTCGACGCCGTCCGCGTTGGGAGCGATGAAGGCGAGTTTCCGGCCGTCGGGTGAGATCACGAAGCTCTCGGCCACCGCCTCTGGCGGCGGATGGATCGCGATGCGCGCCGGCTGGCGTGTGTCGACCCGCGGCGGGGAGCCTCGTGAGAAGAGGATCGAAGCCAAGGCGCCTACCATCAGCGCGCCCGCCCACAGCATTGCCTTCCACGAGAGCGACGCTCTCGACGGCCGCGCCGTCTCTTGTTGGGTGCCGGCCGGCTCGCGAGTGAGCTCGTTCAGCCGATAGCCCCTTCCCGGAACCGTCTGGATGAATCGGGCATCTTTCGCGTCATCACCCAGCACACGGCGAAGTTTCTGAATCGCGACGGTGAGGACCTCATCCGAGACAACGCTATCCAGCCAGACCTCTTGAAGGATCTGCTCGCGGCTTACCACGTCGCCCGCACGCGCCGCGAGGCACAGGAGTACCTGCATCACGCGTGGCTCGATTTTTTGGCGGCCTTCGGGGCCGATCACTTGGTTGCGCGCGGGCAGGATCGAATAAACACCGACCCGGAACGAGTCGGGCGGCATCGTCGTACTTCGCACGGCTTCGGAGACTCCGGCGCTTCTTGGTGGCGGCCGTCTAATCTCGCCTAAGCCTACTCTCAAAATGGCAGCGTTTTCAAAACAGGGCGTAGTGCTGATGGCCTAGAGCCTCGGGGCGC
>DASPGQ010000727.1 GCA_035620555.1 Vicinamibacteria bacterium | reverse complement strand
TCCTGCTCGACGATCGGAGCGCTCTCGGAGAAACGCTTCGACCGGACGCTCCGACGCTGAACGGCCCGCTTCTCGTCGGGCTCGTGCGACTTCGGCTCGAAACGCTCTCGCTCGACGCCGGCGTTGTCGAGCTCACGGTGTCGGCGGAGGTAGCTCCCAAGACGCATGAACAGCTCTCGCTCGTGGCCGAGCGCCCCAGGCGCGATCCTTCGAGCTGCAACCGCGCATTCGCCCGTTTGAGAGCGGAGTTCGGAGAGAGCGCCGTGGTTCGCGCTGCGCTCAAGGACGGGCATCTCCCCGCATCGAGATTCGAGTGGTCGCCACTCGAGTCGTTTCCCGAACGTGGTGCTCCGGAGGCCGGCGCCGAACGGTCCCTCATCCGTCGCATCTTCGACAAGCCCGTGGCGCTTCCCCATCGCTCTCGCCACGAGCCTGACGGCTGGCTGCTGCGCGGCCTGGAATTCGGGCCGGTGCGCGATTTCCTCGGGCCGTACATCCTCTCCGGGGGATGGTGGCGGCGCACGGTGGAGCGCGAGTACTACTTCGTGAAGATGCAGCATGGAGACGTGTTCTGGATCTACTTCGATCGCTTCCGGCGCCGCTGGTTCCTGGAAGGCCAGGTTGAGTGAGGTCGAGTGAGATGCCCCTGGCACCTTACGCTCCCCTCTGGTGCAAATCCAACGGATCTTTCCTGGAAGGGGCGAGCCATCCGGAAGAGCTGGTCGAACAGGCCCACCGGCTCGGGCTTCCCGCGATCGCCATCGCCGATCGTGACGGCGTCTACGGCATCGTTCGCGCGCACCTGAAAGCCCTCGAGATCGGCATCCATCTCATCATCGGCTCTCAGATCACGATCGAAGACGGCTCGACCCTGATCCTTCTCGTCCAGAGCCACGAGGGCTACCGGAACCTCTGCCGCCTCGTGACCCGAGGCCGTCTTCGTTCCGAGAAAGGGAGCTCCTCGGTTTCCTGGGAAGAAGTCGCCGAGCACCAGGAAGGCCTTCTCGCTCTATGGATCCGCGAAGGACCGCTCGGTCTCCTGCGCGATGCCTTCGGCGATCGCCTCTATGCCCTGGCGACGCGGCACCGGCGCGACCTGGACGTTCCCTGGGAAAAACGCCTGAGGGAGGAAGCGGCCCGCTTCGGTGTTCCCGTCGCCGCGGGGATGGAAGTGCTCTACCACCACAAGGAGCGCCGGGACCTCCAGGACGTCCTCACCGCCATCCGTCACGGCGTTACGGTCCGGACCGCTGGCAGGCTCCTCAAACCGAATGCGGAGTACGCGCTCCGTACGCCGGTCTCTTTCGGGGAGCTCTACTCTGACGATCCACTCGCCGTCGAGAGGACGCTTACGGTTATGGAGCGCTGCACGTTCTCCTTGAAGGACATCCGCTACCGCTATCCCGCGGAGAAACTTCCCCAAGGAAGCACGACATCGAGGTGGCTCGAGCAGCTGACGTTCGCGGGAGCGCGGTGGCGCTACGGTGGCGAGGTGCCGGACGACGTCGAGCGGCAGCTTCACAAGGAGCTCGCGCTCATCGAGGAGCTCGACTACGGTGGGTATTTCCTCACCATGTACGAGATCGTCCAATACTGCCGGCGGAACGAGATCCTCTGTCAGGGACGAGGCTCGGCGGCGAACTCCGCCGTCTGCTACTGCCTCGGAATCACCGCCGTCGACCCGGTGCGCATGGGTCTTCTCTTCGAGCGTTTTCTGTCCAAGGACCGTGCCGAGCCTCCCGATATCGACCTCGACATCATGCACCAGAGACGCGAAGAGGTCATCCAGTTCGTCTACGAGAAGTACGGACGCGACCGCGCCGCCATGGTGGCGAACGTCATCCGCTACCGGGGCCGAACCGCCATACGCGACGTCGGGAAAGCCCTCGGGCTTTCCGAGACGAGCCTCGACCGGCTCGCGAAGCTGGTCTCGCACTATGACGGCCCGACGGTCGAAAGCCTCAGGCAGGCGGGCTTCGATCCCGACACTCCCGACCACGAGCACTTGCTCCGGCTCGCCAGCACCATCCAGGACTTCCCTCGCCATCTCGGGATCCACCCGGGAGGCTTTCTCCTCGGCCACGAGCCGGTTCATCAGATCGTTCCCATCGAGAATGCCACGATGGAGGACCGAACCGTCATCCAGTGGGACAAGGACGACATCGAAGCGCTCGGGCTCTTCAAGGTCGACCTTCTCGGCCTCGGAGCCCTCACTCAGCTCGATCTCTGTTTTCGTCTCTTGAACCAGCACCGCGGCGTCGAGCTTTCCATGGCGACGATTCCCGCAAACGATGCCGAGACTTTCGACATGATCTGCCGCTCGGAGACCGTCGGGGTCTTCCAGATCGAAAGCCGCGCCCAGATGGCGATGCTTCCCCGCCTGAAGCCGCGCAATTACTACGATCTCGTCATCGAGGTCAGCATCGTGAGACCCGGCCCCATCACCGGCGGCATGGTGCATCCTTACTTGAGGCGGCGGAACGGCGAGGAGCCGGTGACGTATCCCCACGAGATCCTGAAGCCGGTTCTGGAGAAGACCCTCGGTGTCCCTCTCTTCCAGGAGCAGGTGATGCGCCTCGCGGTGGTCGCCGCGGACTACACGCCGGGCGAAGCCGATCAACTCCGCCGCGACATGGCGGCATGGCGGCGAACGGGAAGAATTGAGCGGCACCGTGAAAGGCTCGTGAGCCGCATGCAGGCGAAGGGCATCGCCCTCGAGTTTGCCGAGCGGGTTTTCCAGCAGATCACGGGATTCGGCGAATACGGCTTCCCCGAGAGCCACGCGGCGAGCTTTGCCCTCATCAGCTATGCCGCCGCATATCTTCTGCGGCACTACCCGGCGGAGTTCGTCTGCGCTCTCTTGAACGCCCAGCCCATGGGCTTTTACTCCCCCGCCACGATCATCGAGGACGGAAAGCGGCGGGGAGTGGCCTTCTTACCCGTGGACGTTCGCGAGAGCGATTGGGATTGCACGATGGAAGACGGCGGCGTTCGGATGGGCTTTCGCTACGTGAAGGGGCTCGCGGAGAACGAGGGCGTGAGGATCCTCGAAGCCAGAGGTGCCGAGGTTTTTACCTCCATGGAAGATTTCTCGCGACGGAGCGGCGTGAGCGAGAAGGCACTCGCCGCCCTCGCCGAGGCGGGTGCGTTCGACGGCATCGAGCCGACGCGGCGGGCATCCCTGTGGAAGGCGCGCGGTCTTCGTAAAGAGGACCCCGACGTCTTCCTCCCCACTTACGAGACCGACGTCCAGTTCGAGGCGCTCGACGATTTCGAGCGCATCGCCTGGGACTACGAGTCCAGCTCGCATAGCACCGCAGGCCATCCGCTCGGGCCGCTGCGAGAGGCTTTGAAGGCGCAAAGGCTTCCCGATGCCCGGACCATCGCACAGATGCCGAACGGCCGCCGCGTCCGCTATGCGGGCCTCGTCATCTGCCGCCAGCGTCCCGGCACCGCCTCAGGCGTCACCTTCATGACCCTCGAGGACGAAACCGGATTCGTGAACCTCGTCATCTGGCCAAAGAAGTTCGAGGAGTACGCCCTCCTCGTCAAGACCACGCCGTTTCTCGGCGCGACG
>DASPGQ010000726.1 GCA_035620555.1 Vicinamibacteria bacterium | reverse complement strand
TCTGTTCGAAGTCTAACTTCGGACGCAACCAAATGTCAACCTTGGCCACATGGCGTCGAAACGGCTGATGGAGCCGGCCGCGGGGAAGAGCGTAGAATGTCCCCCCGATGGAAGCCCGCGAGCCGGCGAGCCGAAGAGTCGAGCTCGTGGCCGCCGCGATTCTGTTTCTCACCGGCATCGTCGTGGGTGGGTTTGGCGTCCAGAACGAGACGGTCACCTTCCGGCTCGGTCCCAACGATCACCGTTTCATCCAGGCATTCGCATCGCACTACGAGCTCGAAGATGGCGACGCCACCCGCTGGACCACCTATCACTCTCGCGTCGTGCTCCCGCTCGCGATCGAGGGGGGGCCGGTCGAGGTCTTTTACCGTTTCGCTCGCGTCTTCGGTGAGACGGCCCAGGTCGAGGTCACGCTCGATGGAAGGATCATCGATCGCTTCGAAGCGCGGGGAGGCGCCTTCGAGACCCGAAGCGTGCGCCTTCCCGTCGTCGCCGCGACACCAGTGGACATTGGCTTCGACATCGACTCGCACGAGCGCCGAAACCTCGGGCTGAAGCTCGACGCCATCTCCATCGGTGTCGGACCACAGGGGCGGATACGGCTTCACGGCGTCGTCCGCTGGCTTCCCGCGGTGCTCACCGTTTTTCTGTTCGCGCTCTTTCGTTGGGGCGGGCTGAGACTCGGGCTCGCTTTCGCTCTCGGGCTCGGCTTCGTTGCGCTCGTCGTCGTCGCCGCCGAGGCCGACGTCTACGCCCTCGCCTATGCCCTCACTCATCTGGCGGCGCCACTGCTAGTGCTTTCGGCGGGAGCTACGCTCACCCTTCGCCGTCGACCCCTCGGCTCCTGGGTCGTGCCGATTTTCGTTTTCGGGTACCTGCTGCGAGGTGGGGGACTCTTTCATCCCTCCACCTTCTATCCCGACGTCGCCAACGCGCGGGACTACGTCGAGGCGTTTCGCGAGACGGAAGGGAGTCTCGCCGAACGCGGCGTCGAAACGCAGGAGAGGACGAACGTGGGCTACCCGCGCACGGTTGCGGGTAAGGACTATGCCTTCCCCTACTCGCCTCTCTACTTTCTTCCATTCGGTCTCGCCGGAGCCCCCGGAGCCATCGAGGACGCGGTGCGGCACGCGGGACTGGCCGCTTCCGTACTCGAGGTGCTCCCGCTCTTCTGGCTCGTCTCTGCGGTTCTTTCGCCCCGTGCCGGTGTCCTCGCCTCGCTCGTTTGGATGATGCTTCCCGCGCTCTTCAGCCGGCTCCTTCTGGCGCTTCACGCTACCTTGGTCGGAAACCTCCTCGACACGCTCGTCATCGTGGCGATTCTGGCTCTCAGCCACGAGCCCCGAAGCCTTCGTCGGCTTGCAGCGGTCTTCGGGACGATGCTCGCGAGCCTCCTCGTGTACACGTCGAGCCTCATCTCGGTGAGCGCGTTCGTCGTCGTCTTTTCGATGCTCGAACGGAAGCTGGCGCTACGGCTCGTCGGCGTTTTGGCGATTACGGGCCTCATCACCGTCTCCTGGCTCTACTGGCCCTTTCTGGTCGCGTTTCTCACCGAGATCGTGCCAGCCGTCGCAAGCGGCCGTCCCGGCGTTGGAGAGGGAAGCGGTGCCGAGCCCGTACGGCTCGCGGTGTCGCGCATCCCGTTGTTCTACGGCTATGGGTATCCCGTGCTCTCGATTCTGGGTTTGCTAGTGGCACGCCGGCGCGCCGATAGGCAGGGCTTTCGAATTCTCGCCGCCTGGGGGCTCTCTTTCTTGTTGATGGTCTCGCTCCGGGCCTTCGGCGCGGGACTCTTTCGGGACATCAAGGAGATCGTCTTCGTCGCGCCGCTCGTCGCCATTCTGACGGGCGCAAGCCTCGACGAGATGGCCGGCCGTGGCCGGTGGGGAACGTTCGCCGCCGCAGCGTCGGTCCTGGCGCTCCTCCTCTTCGGACTTTCACGCTACCAGGGCTACCTCGCGAGCTTCGGCATGCCTGCCTGGTAACCCGCGACACGGGTTGACTCGGTCGATCCCGGATGGATAGAGTACCGCTGCTCTGCACGCCTTCGCAGTCAGCCGGATCCACCTTCTGCTTTTCAGCATCGTCCTGATTCTCGTCGGAGTAGCCCTGCGTCCGCATGGCGTCGACGTGCGAGTCGTTCCCCGGATAGGGTCACCGGTTCCGTTCTGGCAGGGCTCGCTGGCCACGCCCTCTGTTGGCGATGGGGGTTTCTTCGTTCAGAAGATCATCAACGAGTATCGGTCGCCGCCACGGCCGTTCCCCGATCGCATGCCGCCCTTCCGGGTGCGTTTCGATATGCATCTGATCGCTCGAGACCACGGGACCTATGGCTTCGAGCTCGACTCGCCCTGGGATGGAGCCCTGGACGTGGACGGCAACCGCGTCTTCGGCTCCGGTCCCATGGCCCCTGGCGGTGGGCACGAGGGGGAGATCGTGTTGACGGCGGGGGTGCACGCCGTAACGCTTCAGGTTCAGCCCGCGGGGGATCCCGAGCGTCCGATCCGCCTCCTGTGGAAAGAACCGACAAAAAAGCTCCGCCCGGTGGCCGCCGCCGACGTCACGGATCCGACCGACCCCCGAACCCACGCGTTGAGAACCCGCCTCGCCAAACCAATCGCATGGGTCGGGGCGCTCCTCTCTTCTTTCCTGGTCGTCGCCTGGGTCTCGCGGGTCAAGGGCGACTCGACCCGCGACGTAGCCTTGGCGGCGTCGGTCGTGGTGGCGGTGGGTTTTCTCGCCCGGGCCGCCAATTTCGACTCTTATCCGAGAACGGACCTCGATGAGACCCATAACGCCTGGGCGGGCTTCAATCTCCTGCACGAAGGGCACCCTCGCAGCTGGGGCTGGCATCCCATTTACCGGAGCACTCGAGTCTCGTGGTTCTCCTATGACTATCCGATCGTGCCCGACGCCTTCGATCACACCCCGTTGTTGCCGGTGCTCGTCGGGATCGAGGCCACCGTGCTCGGTGCCCGTACGATGTTCGATTGCGTGCTGCCACGGATCCGCCCGCTCATGGTGCTGGTAGGGACATTGAGCGTCGCGGCTCTGTTCTTCCTCGGCCGCGAGCTGTTCGGCTTTCACATCGCCTTCGTGGCGGGAATCTTGATGGCCTGCTCGCCGCTCGTCGTATTCAATAGCCGCCTCGTCAAAGAGGACGGCCTCGTGCAGCTCTTCTTGCTCCTTTCGGTCTTCGCCTACGCTCGGGGCGGACGAAGCGCGCGCGTCTCGTCGCACTGGCTCACGGGAATCTGGTCGGGGCTCGCCGCTTTTTCCAAGGTCATGGGTGTTTCGATAGGGTTCGGGCTCGCCGCCGTGGCCCTCGCCCATCACCGCCGAGTGGCACCCGCGGCGCGGATATTGATGGCGACCCTCGTTCTTGCCGCGCTCTATCCTCTGTACGGGATAGCTCTGGATTCCGAAACGTTTCGGGCGCTGACCACGTATCTCTCG
>DASPGQ010000725.1 GCA_035620555.1 Vicinamibacteria bacterium | reverse complement strand
TCCCAGTGGCGCCAAAACGATCGCTTCCCCTCGCTAGAAAGCGGGTTCGGACTGGACGCGATCTGAGTCGCCGCGAGGGATATTGGCTGCGCCTGATTCACGTCGCGGCCGGGCGGGTCCGGGCTCGTGTCCTGACTCCGGCCCGAGGCTATAATCTCAATCGTGAATTCCCGGAAAGCAGAACGAAGAGCCCTCTTTCTCACTTTCGAGGACGAGGACCGGTGGGAATGGTACGACATGACGCCGGCGGAGCGCTTCGCCGAGTCCCAGCGCCTGTGGGCCACGTTCTTGGTACTCGGAGGAAGTTGTGAGCCTGAGCCCGATTCCCAGAGTCCTTTCTACTTTCCAGCAGAGGCGGGTTCGGGCACTTCTGATGGGCGGTCAGGCGTGCATCCTCTACGGGGGCGGCGGAATTCACCCGAGACATCGATTTCGCCGTCGCGGTGGCGCCGAAAAATAGAACTGGTGTTCTGCTTCAGCGGAAACCAGGCACTTTGACGGTGCCGGGGTTCTCACCATAGGCTCTAGCTGCGCTGAAGCCATGAAGAACTTGGTGAGGACACCATGATACCGACACTCCTGCTCGCGGTCGGTGGGCTCGTTCTCGAGACCGACGTTGCGGCGACGATGCGCGATGGCGTCGTGCTGATGGCCGACGTTCTCCGGCCCGAGGCACCGGGACGCTATCCCGCCATTCTGATTCGCACTCCCTACGGAAAGTCGGACGAGTGGCGCGACGACGGGTTCGCCTTTCGGGCGGCACGAGCGGGCTACGTCGTCGTGACTCAGGACGTTCGGGGACGCTACGCCTCGGGAGGGCAGTTCGATCCCTATCGCCAGGAAGGAAGGGACGGCTACGACACCGTCGAGTGGGTGGCTCGGCTTCCATACGTCGACGGACGCGTGGGAATGGCGGGACTCTCGTATCCCGGAGCGGTCCAGTGGCTCGCGGCCATGGAGTCTCCGCCGCACCTCGTCGCCATCGCGCCCTCGATGTGCTTTTCCACCGGGCGTCGGTTCTTCTACTTCGGGGGCACCTTCGACCTCTCCTGGATCGGCTGGTTCTATCGGAACATCGCTCCCGACGTGCGTCGCCGCAACGGGCTCTCGGGTCCGAAGACGTGGGAGGAAGCCGATGCTCTCTGGGAGAGGAACGAGGAAGAGTGGTTGCGCTTTCTTCCCCTCGCGGAGCTGCCTGCTTTGCAGGGGGTCGCGCCGTCGTACTACGAATGGCTTTCCCATCCCGACGACGACGGGTACTGGGATTTCGCCGATGTCGAGGCGAAGTACGAGAGCATCGGCGTACCCGCGCTGAACCTCTCGGGTTGGCACGACGAAGGTTACGGACCGATGGGAGCGGTGAACAATTACGCCGGTACGAAGGAGAAGGGGAGCTGGCTCGTCGTGGGCCCCTGGACTCACGGGACTCCGCGGCTCAATCGAATTCGTGAGGGCGAGCTCGATTTCGGCGTCAACGCGGGCCTCGACTACGAGCTTCTCTTGATGCGCTGGTTCGACTTCTGGCTCAAGAACGAGGCGAACGGGCTCGACTCGGAAAAGCCCGTGCGGATCTTCGTGATGGGCGAGAACCGGTGGCGCGAGGAAGACGATTGGCCTCTTTCGCGAGCGAGCGCGACCCCTTATTACCTGCACACGTCCGGGGCCCTTCGGCTCGAGCCGCCCGAAGAGGACGATGCGAGCACAGCCTATGATTACGACCCCGCCGACCCGCTCATCGATCCCCATGGCGGCGTCCAGGGCCCGTTCGACCAGAGCCCGCTCGAGTCCCGCGGCGACGTTCTCGTCTACGAGACCGAGCCTCTGACGACGGACATCGAGGTCACCGGGCCCATCGAAGCGATCCTGTTCGTCTCGTCCTCCGCCAGGGACACGGATTTCGTCGTGCGCTTGCTCGACGTGCACCCCGACGGGCGTGCCTACAATCTCATGAGCCCCACGGTCGAGGTCGAGCGCGTCAGATATCGGGAGGGGGAGGACAGGCCCTCACTTCTCGAGCCCGGCGAGATCGTCGAGCTCCGTTTCGATTCGATGGTCACGTCGAACCTCTTCGCCAGGGGTCATCGGATCCGCATCCACGTGACGAGCAGCCTCTTTCCGCATTTCGATCGCAATCTCAATACTGGCGAGCCGTTCACCGAAAGAAAACGAACGGTCGTGGCGCACCAGTTGGTTCACCACGACCGCGAGCGCCCTTCGCGGATCGTGCTTCCGATCGTGCCCCGGTAGTAAGGCGAGCCTGGAAATGACTGCCGCGCTCGGTTTCGCTCCCCACTCGGGATGGGCGGCAGTCGTCGCGGTGGGGGGAGCTTCCGGCCATCCCACGGTCGTGTATCGCGGGCGGCTCGAGATGACCGATCCCAGTCGTCGCGATTCCCGGCAGCCCTATCACGCGGTCGAATCGCTCCCGCTCGTCGAGGCGGAGGGGCGATTGGCCGAGCTCCGCGCGAGCGCGATGCGCATGGCCGTCGGCGGCGTTTCGAAGATCGCGGACGAGCTGCGCGCGAAGCATTCACCCATCGAGGTGGCCGGTATCCTCGATTCTTCGGGTCGCAAGGGAGGGAATCTGGCGGCGATTCTCGCCTCTCATGCTCTCATCCATACCGCCGACGGTGATCATTTCCGCGAGGCCCTCGAAGCGGCGTGCCAGCGAAGCGATCTTCGAGTCGTACGCATCCGCAGATCCGATCTCGTGACGCGCGCCGTGGCGATTCTGGGAACTGCCTCGTCCGAGCTCGAGGCGTCGGTGCGTGCCATGGGAAAGCCGCTCGGGCCGCCATGGGGAGCCGATCAGAAATCGGCGGCGCTTCTCGCGTGGCTCCTTCTCGCCGGTCCCAGTGCATGGGGACTGTCGTGACTGTGAGATTTCTCGAAAACAGACGACCAGCGCGTTACGAGTCGCGCCACTCCGCCCTTCTGACTCCAAACACCTTCAGCCCTTTGTAGGCCCCTCGAGTCATGCGCCGCCATCTCATCATTTCAGCGGCGTTTTCCGTCACTAGCGCCGCTTCGCATCGGGCAGCCCCAAGCAGGATGAGAATATCATTGACGTGGTGTCTCGGTTTCACATTCCCATGGCGATGTTGATACCGAGCCAGAATGATTCCCGCGGAAATCCAATCGTCGTGGTCCGGAGTTACCAGGTAGCCGCGACCCGCGAATGCGCGGTTAATTCCGTCCAGGTTCTTCTTGTCGGCCCCGGCCCGCGCGCCGGCATAAAGCTCCTGCATGACGACTGAGCTCATGCGCGCTCTCCCACTTCGCAATGAACGAAAGAACAACCGCTCGTAAGCATCCCCTCGAATCATGGGGATGAGGACCGAGGTGTCGAAAAGAAGTGGTCGCCGACCCGCCTTCAAGTGCTCAGGCTCCGCCAGCGCGCCCGTAGGCATCGCGCAAGCTACCGCGGCGGCGCAAGTCTCGCACGTGTGTCATGACCTCATCGGCGAAGAGTGCGTCCTCGATGACGGTTCGAATGGCCTCCGACTCGCTTCTGGCGCCGAGCGTTCTCACGAGCCTGCGAAGCTTGGGCTCGTCCAGCATTAGGTTCTTGCGTTTGAAGCGCCGAGTGTCAGCCAAGTTATCTCCCATTACGTATAGTATCACGACATGTTACACACTCAAGAGTAGGCCTTTTGGGTCGAGCAAGAGGTGCTCGCTCTCGAATGCAGTAGGCGATAGAAATCCAGGCGGTCTGCCTGCGGTTACGGCGGCGATGCGTGAATCGTGATCGCCTGCCCGGTCACGATGTGGTCCGATTCGATGCGATTCCACCGCCTGAGATCCTCGATCGAAACCCCGAATCGTCTCGCGATCGTAGACAGGGTGTCTCCCCGGCGGATGCGATAAGTGACGGCGCCGCCCGCGGGGGCCGCATCCTCGGCTTGCGCCGAGGCCGCCGACTCTCGCACCACGAGCTTCTGACCAGGATAGATACGGCTCGACCGGTGGTGGAGTCCGTTCAGGCTCCTGAGCTTCGATAGGCCGATGTCATGCGCCTCCGCAATCTGACCGAGCGTGTCTCCTTCACGTACGACATAGACGTCTCCCCCGGCGGTCGACGGGCGCCTCGGGGAGCTGGGCGGCGCAGCGGTCGGGGACACGACGAGACGTTGTCCGGGATGAATGCGAGTTTCCGCCGAGGCGAGCCCGTTGAGGCGCCGGAGATCCGCCAGCGACATCCGGAACGACGAAGCGATCGCCCCCAACGTGTCTCCGCGACGCACCACGTAGACTTCGCGGCCATCGAGCTCGACGCTATCGCGTTGGAAGGCCGACGCCTCATCACTCCACTGCTGCGAGCCGCTCGGAACCGGAACCGTCAAGACCTGACCCGGGTGAATGAGCGAGCGACTGCGTATGTGATTCGCGGACGCGAGCGCCTCGACCGTGGTCCCGTATCGGCTTGCGATTCTCGACAGCGTGTCTCCGCGTCGAACCACGTGGGTTCCGAAGCGTACCCTCTCGTCCGCGGGGATGGCCGCGATCGCCTCACGGAAGTCATGGGCCATGCCCTTGGGCACCCGCAACGGATAATCGCCGTGGTCGAGAGGGGTGACCCATCGCCGCAGCTCCGGATTCAGCCGCTTCAACTCTTCCACATCCGTACCGGTCGACTGCGCCGCGGTCTCGAGGTCCACCGGATGTTCGAGCCGCACGACGTCGTAATCGCGAGGCGAAGCGGTCGATGGCGTGAAGCCGTAGGCGACGGGATCCTTGGCGATGACGACGGCTGCGAGAATCAGGGGAACGTAGCTACGAGTCTCGCGCGGCAGGCGTCGTCGGGCAGAGATCGTCCAGAAATCCCTGCTTCCGGTCTGCGCGATCGCACGGTGGACGCGTCGCGCGCCCGCGTTGTATGCCGCCATCGCCAGGTACCAATCGTCGAACTCCTCCATCAGGTCCCGGAGGTGCCGGGCGGCGGCTCGAGTCGCCTTCTCGGGATCGAACCGGTCGTCGATCCAGAAATCCTGCCGCAGGCCGTAGAGGCGTCCGGTGGCGCTGATGAACTGCCAGATCCCCCGAGCTCCGGCACGGGAGACCGCTCTGTCCTTGAAACCGCTCTCGATCATCGCGAGGTACACCAGATCGCGCGGAAGCCCCTCCTCGGCGAAGACCGCCCGAAACATCGAGAGGTAGTGGCCCGACCGGTCGAGTGCTTCCTGGAACCACTCACGTCTGGGGCCCTGGAACATCTTGATGATCGACTGGACTCTCGCGTTCTCGACCACGGGCAGGTCGTAGCCCCGGTCCAGGAGGTCGCTCTCCCTTTCCGCCGCCTCGAGTGCACTCGCGGACTCCATCCGAGACACCTCGCTCGTCAGGACGTCGACCGCGGCCTCCTCGGCCGGTTCGGACGTGGCGAGCTCGTCGGTCATCCGAGCCTGATGGAGGCGCTCCGCCTCGTGGATGGTGGCGATCGCCTCGTCGTAGAGCGCTTTCGCCTCCGGTGTCGATTCGATGCCACCGGGGATGGTCAAGAGCAGGTCCAGGGCGCGATCGAAGGCCAGTCGCGCCGCAACCCAGCGACCTTCGGCGGCGAGTGTCTCACCGCGCTCGAGCTCCCGCCGCGTCAGCTCGATGGTCTCGGCGTGGAGCGAAGCAACCACACCGTGAGGCGGCGGCGCGGCGTCGGTGCCGGGTGGCCGCTTCGACGAGCAGCCAATGACGAAGGTTGAGAGCGAAATCACGAGGACGAGACGAAGATGAACCGGCACGCTGATTGCCCCTTACGATTCTTGGTTGACTAGACTCGCAGGAAGACGTTGTTCTCGTTGCCGAGATCGCGGGCCGACGGCGTAATTACCGTCCCGGCACCGACGGGAAGCTTCCGGCCCTCGCTCAGCGCCGAGCGTACGTCCTCCTCCGATACGAACTCGAGCGCGGCGACCGGGGGGGGAGTCGGCGCCGCTACGGTCCCTTCCAATGATGCAACCTCCCGCGACGCCGGCGACTCGCCTCGCGCTCGTACGGGAAGTCCGCGCACTTCCAGAAATCGAGATATCCGTTGCTCCAGGTTCCTCGGGGGATCGGCCTCCCGGCGAACGGGCTCGGGTACGGTGCGTTCTCCAGGATAGCCGTAGGCCTCGAGTGCCATCCCGATGTCCACCGGCCGAATCCCATAGGCGAGTCGCTTCACGTTGATGAGATGCATCGGAGTGATGTTGTCCGAAGTGATGTTTCCGCCGTGGGCACCGCATCCGAGAGTCATGGCCGGACTCAGTCCGGTGCTGAAGCCGACCGCACCATGAGTGGCGGTCGAGTTCGCCACGATCCGGAACGCGGGCTTCTCGAGCGCAAACTGTCTTATGACCTTGTCGTCCGTCGAATGGATGGCCAGCGTGTGTCCCATACCTCCATACCGCAGTATCTCCTTCGCTCGTTCACAACCTTCCTTCCAATCGCCGACGACATAGAAAGCAAGAATCGGTGCGAGCTTCTCGATCGAAAGGGGATAGTCGCGGCCAACACCGACGAGCTCCGCTACCAGTACGCGGGTCGTTTCCGGGACGTCGAAGCCGGCTTTCCGCGCGATGAACACCGCGCTCTTGCCCACGATCTCGGGATTGGCCAGCCGGGATGGAAGGACGGCGATTTTGGACACCAGGTCGATCTGGTTCGAGTCGAGAAAGAAGCCCCCTTCGTCGACCACCGCCTGCCGCACCGTAGACTCGATGGCACGATCGCAGATGAGCGCCTGCTCCGAGCAGCACAGGGTCCCGTTGTCGTAGCTCTTGCCGGTGAGAACGTCTCTCACCGCTCTCGCCACGTCCGCCGTGGACTCGATGTAGGCGGGCACGTTGCCCGGACCAACGCCGAATGCCGGCTTCCCCGAGCTGTAAGCCGCACGCACCAGACCCATCCCGCCCGTCGCCAGCACGACGGAAGTGCGCCGGTGGCTCATGAGCTCACGAGTCCCTTCGAGCGATACTTCGGTCATGCAGTCGACGACGCCATCCGGAGCCCCGGCGGAAACAACCGCGCGTTTCATGATCTCGGACGTCTCTCGGATGCACCGTCTCGCTGCGGGGTGCGGCGAGAGGACGATGGTGTTTCTCGACTTGAGAGCGATGAGAACTTTGTAAATGGCGGTGGAGGTCGGATTGGTCGAGGGAACGACCGCGGCGATCACGCCCACGGGCTCGGCGATCTCGACCACCTTCACGTCGGGGAGCTCGCGGATGATCCCGACGGTCTTCATATCTCGGATGAACCGGTAGACGTCTTCGGCGGCGAACTTGTTCTTGATGAACTTGTGCTCGACGACGCCGAAGCCCGTCTCCTCGACGGCGAGACGAGCGAGGTCGTAAGAGGCCTCCGAGGCAGCTCGAGCGGCGGCCGACACGATCGCGTCGACTTGCTCCTGAGTGAAATGCGCGTAACGCTCCCACGCCCCGCGCGCCCGTAGGACGAGCTCGCGGGCTTGCTGGATCGAGCGGAGGTCCTCGTCGAGCTTCATCGGCGTTACCGGATGGTGGGCTGGATTTCAGGATCGGGAATCGTAGTCACGCGCATCGCGGCGTGTGCCGGGTTGTCGAGAGACCATCGGACGGGCCGACCTACACCTGCGAGAGCGCATTGGTGCGGACCGCCGAGCGCTTTACCCTCGCGTAGCATTCTCCCTCTAACCCATTCCAGCCATTAGGCTGCCTCACTCTCCGCTCGACTATAACAGAGCGGGTCAAGAATGGATCAACAAATCTGGCATCGTTGACGGGTCAGTCACGCTGTGACATACTCCCGGCTTTGCGCGACGCCATCCTCCCGGCGTTCGCCCGAAGGAGAATGATCGGAATGCATCACCACGACAGGATCTTCGTGAACACCCGCCGGATCTCCTTAGCGGCGGCGGCGCTCATGGGTGCCGTTGGACTCGCGGGGTGCGGCGGCCGCGGCGGAGAACCGGTCGAGAGTCGGCCCATCACCCCGCATGCAGAGTTCAGCAAGGCGCGAGCCCCGATCGGAAGCCCGGTCGAGATTACTTACCGTTTCGACGTCGGTGCCGATTCGGCGCCCGTCCCCAAGGATTATCACGTCTTCGTCCACTTTCTCGATTCGCACAATGCGCTCCTGTTCACCGACGACCACATACCCCCCGAGCCCACGAGCTCCTGGAATGCGGGCTCCACCGTCGAGTACAAGAGGACTCTGTTCATCCCCCTCTATCCCTATCTGGGGACGGCCACCGTGAGTATGGGACTCTACGTTCCTGGAACGACCGAGAGGCTCGGACTGGCCGGGTCCGATGACGGCAACAACGCGTACCGTGTCGCCCAACTCCAGCTACTCGACCAGAAGGAGAACATATTTCTCGTCTACAAGGAAGGATGGCATCAGCTCGAGTCGGCCCCCGAGAACCCGAGCATCGAATGGCAGTGGACCAAGAAGGAAGCCGTGTGCTCGTTCCGGAATCCGAAGCGAGAGAGCATCCTCTACATCGAGGCCGACACCAACGTGAACGCGTTCCCCGAGGAGCCTCTCCAGGTGTCTCTCCTCGTCGGCGAGACCGAGATCGGTTCTCTGAAGGTCGAGACGCGAGACACCTTCCTCAAAAAGATCCCGATTCCGCTGAGCGCGCTGGGCTCGGAGGATTGGGTCGACCTCCGCATCGTCAACAGCGAATCCTTCGTGCCCTCGGGGCTCGGACTCGCAAGCGACGATCGTGAGCTCGGCCTGAGGGTCTATCACCTCTACGTCGAGGCCTTGGACGGGACATAGCTTCGCGGAAGCTCAGCGATCCCCGTCTTCCGTCAGCTCGATCTCGAGCTTGAGGCGCACCGGTTCGCCGTTCGCACGCCAGGGAAGCTCGAGTTTCGCGACCGTCTCGATCGTATGACTCG
Source organism: Vicinamibacteria bacterium (assembly GCA_035620555.1). Taxonomy (NCBI): domain Bacteria; kingdom Pseudomonadati; phylum Acidobacteriota; class Vicinamibacteria; species Vicinamibacteria bacterium. The sequence goes on along the minus strand of DASPGQ010000725.1, from coordinate 13,059 downwards.
ACCCGAGGCCCACGAGCTTGAGGTCGGCAAACACGGTCGACGCGCTGCGCATGAGGTCTTTAGGAACGTAAGCCTTGGCCCGCCCCTCGACGACGAGCGGAGTGCGAACCGGATGAGCTTGCTGGCTTCGGCCTTCCGGCGTTACCTCGCGAAGACCCTGGGGCACGTTCTCGGCTTCGAGGCGAGACTTCGTCGATACCATCCCCGGCGCGCTTCGGAGGTCGTCGCGCCTGGCGGCGAACTCCACGCTGACTTCGCCGGTGTCCGCATCGAGCGGCTGGATCGAGCCTGAAGGACGAAGCTCTCGAGGGGTGATCGCGGCGACGCTCGGTCCGCGGAGCCCTTTCTGCGCGAACCCTTCACGGCTGGGAGCGGTCGTCCGCGCCATGGCGACGGCCACGGGCGCTGCCCCTTCCCGGCGCTCCGGAGGGTGGGAAACCGTAACCGCTGCTGACGGGCGCTCTCCCGAGATCTTCCGATGGACGGCAGCCAGCGTCTTTTTCGAGATCGCCTTCAATGTCTCGAACACTCCGACACCGTGCAGCGCCGCTCCCTCGTAAACGTCGAACCCTCCTCGATTCAAGTGACGATTGAGCGTCTCGACGGAGAGGATGTTTCGAAGATCGCGTTTGTTGTATTGGAAGACGAAAGGAATGTTGTCGAGCGGATGGTTCAGCTCCGCAAGGTTCTTCTCGAGGTTCTGGAAACTTTCGAGGTTGGCGTCGAGAGCGGGCTCCTGGGAATCCGCCACGAAGACGATGCCGTCTACGCCTTTGAGCACGAGCTTGCGCGTCGTATTGTAGAAGACTTGGCCGGGAACAGTGTAGAGCTGAACCCGTACACGCATCCCCCCGATCGTACCTACCTCGAGAGGAAGCAGATCGAAGAAGAGCGTTCGATCCGCCTCGGTCTCCAGACTGACCATTTCTCCCCGCGAGCTCGGATCGGTCCAGCTATGGATGTGCTGGAGATTCGTCGTCTTCCCACACAGGCCGGGGCCGTAATAGACGATCTTCGCCGACACCTGCATGGTGGTGTAGTTGAAGAAAACCACCCCTTCTTGCCCCTTATTGGTTGGATTATCAGTCAGATACGAATGTTCAATTCTAGCTGGTCCGGCTCGGACTCGTCAAGCCCACTCCCGGTCGGGCTACAATAGCGAGTCGTCGAGAGACGAGGTAAAAGGAGCATGGAGAAAGTCGCGCTCGTCCCCGCCTTCGCCGCCGGTTTCATATCGTTCATATCGCCCTGCGTTCTGCCGATCGTGCCCGGATACATTTCCTTCATTTCCGGTGCGTCACTTCAGGAGCTGCAGAGCCACCTCGCGCTGGACCAGAAACGGCGACGAGAGCTCTTGTATCGCGTGGCGGCCAACAGCCTGTTCTTCGTGATTGGATTCTCCATCGTCTTCGTCGCAATGGGGGCTTCGGCAACCTACGTTGGTCAGTGGTTTGCCACGAACCGCGTGACCCTGGCTCGAATCGCCGGTGCGGTGATCATCGTGCTCGGCCTGCACACGATGGGACTCACACCCATCAAATGGTTGAACTACGAGAAGCGGTTTCACGCCCAATCGAAACGGGTAGGAATTCTCGGCTCTCTCCTGATCGGGCTCGCCTTCGCCTTCGGCTGGTCACCCTGCATCGGTCCCATCCTCGCGGGAGTGCTGGTGGTCGCATCGCAGCAGGAAACGGTGGGGCAGGGAGTACTGCTGCTTACGGCCTACTCGCTCGGGCTGGGTATCCCGTTCTTGGTCACTGGACTCGCCATCAATCGATTCCTCAGCCTCTTCGGGAGGATCAAGAAACACATGAAGCTGGTGGAGGTAGTGGCGGGGGGGATGCTCGTCGCCGTCGGGATCCTCGTCGCCACCGACAGTCTGCAAATGCTCTCGCAATACTTTACGTTCCTTCCCGTTCTCGGTTAGCGTCGGGAGCCGTGCTAATATTGAGCCCTCTTTGACTGGTTCAGGAGGCAGCACGAAATGAAGTTCGCTCTCACTCTCTCTCTGGTTCTCGCCGCTTCGGCGACGCTGAACGCGCTCCAAGAGAGCAGCAGCGGTACCTGGGAAGTTCCCGACGAAGCGAAAGCTGTCGAGAACCCCGTGGAGAATACACCGGAGGCCCTCAGCGCAGGAGCGGAGCTCTTCAAGAAACACTGCGTGATGTGCCATGGTGAGTCGGGAAAGGGAGACGGTCCCGCCACGCAATTCATCAAGCCGGCGCCGCCAGACGTGACGACGGCCGAAGCGCGTGATCGCTTGACCGACGGTGAGATCTTCTACAAGATGACCGTGGGAAAACAGCCCATGCCGCCCATGAACCGAAAGATGAGCGAAACCGAACGCTGGCAAGTCGTGCACTACCTGCGCAGCTTGCAGGCGAAGTAGCTCGAGGTGCCCGGATGAAGTCTTTGTTCGCTGTAGCCAACGTTCTCGTTCTCGTCTCCTTGGGGTGTGCCGTTCCCGAGGGCGCCCAGGAGTCGGGAGGAAACGGTGGAGATGCGCTCAGGCCCGCGCCCGACCTCGTGCTGGACCGCGTCGATGGTGGTGGGCAGCTGGCCTTGTCGGACCATAGGGGCAAGGTCGTACTCGTGGACCTTTGGGCCACGTGGTGCGCCCCCTGCATCGCCGAGCTGCCGTCCCTGCAGAAGATGGCGGAGCGTTTCGGCCCTGATGACTTTCTCATGCTCGGAGTCGTCCTCGAATCCGGCGACGCCGACGAGATCCGCGCCTTCGTCGAGGAGAAGGGGATCCATTATCCACAGGTGATCGGCGTGGACGGCACCAAAGAGTCCTTCGGTCCGTTTCTCGGTTACCCGACGAAGTATCTCATCGACCGTGAGGGTCGAGTCGTGAAGCGCTACTTTGGAGCGGTGGGCGATGGTCTCGGATCCGACATCGAGGGCTTGATCGAGACGGGGCGGCTTGCGAAAGAGCCCACCAGCTGAGCCGACTCTTCCTTCCAAGTCACGGTAGCGATCTCCGCTCACAAGCGGTATATTCATATTAAAAGTGCTTTCGATGCCTCGAAAGCCTTGATCCAGTGAACACTCAGTAGAAAACGTAGAGTCCCGTAATCGGTATTTGGCTCGTTCGTGAGGAGCCCAATCCAGTGGCCAACGATCAAGAAACGATACTAGCAGCAAAAGCCACCCTCGACGGTAAGCTCGAGGGAATCGACATCACCCTCAAGGGCAGGTTTCACGGAGACGTGAAAGCGAGTGGAACGGTGCGGATCGTCGAGGGATCCGTCGTCGACGCCAAGGTCGAGGCTACCAGAGTAGAGATCAGCGGCAAATTCAGCGGTGAAGTTCACAGCAAGGAACTGCGGCTTCTTGGACCGGCGCGGGCTTCGGGAACGTTTCGCGCCGTGAAGCTTGGCGTCGAGGAAGGCAGTCTGATCGATGGGGAGTTCGAGATCGGCGAATCGGCGCTGAAGACTGCCTCGGAGTCGTCGCCTCTAGAGCAGCGACGCTGACCGAGCTCGACCGAGAGGGCTCCGGAGAGCAACCATGGAAGAGCCCGAGCGGGTGCGCACCGCGATGATCATTCTGACGTGCCCCTGGTGCGGACGCGCGGTGAAAGTCTTCGGTCGCGTCCGTCGGGTTCTGTGTGCCTGCGGAGAGGTTCTCATGGAGAACGAACCGTCGGCCAAAGCTTCCAACGACCGGGCCAAATGAGCGAGTGTAGAGAGGGGGAGTGCGAGTGGCGAAGAAGGTTACGAAGAAGGCAGCAGCTACGAAGAAACCCGCCAGGAAAAAGAAGGCGTCGGCTCGGGTCTCCGGGGCCAGGGCGAGTCGTGAGAAGGCGACCGAGATCGTTTTTTCCTACGGTGAGATCGACTTCTTGCGAAAAATCACGAAGAGGGATGTCGAAGAAACTTCGCCGCGCGAGCGAAAGGCGCGCCTGTCTCTCCGGGACAAGCTCCTCGACATCAATTTCAGCGTCCCCGCCGTGGGAGCCGGCGGTCTGATCGTCGTCGAGCTCGGCCGCGGCGAGGTCGATTTCCTCCAGCGCATCACCAAAGAGGTCTACAGCTTCATCACCGCTGAGGAGCGTCGGGCGCGTCTCATTCTGCGAGAGAAGATACTGATTGCGGTCGAGAAGGTAACCGGCAAGAAAATCCTTCCCGAAGAACCCCTTTGAGGTGACAACTCACGCTCCGGCGTGATCGCTCCCGGGGCGGGCAACCCTGACTGTCCGCTAGTCGAGCGCCACTTTCAAGGGATCATCCAATCGCACGTTGACCTGGGCTCCCACGGGAAGACGAATCTCTTCGCCCTTGGTCGTCAGAACGACGCTGGTGCCTCCTGCCCCGCCGATGGCCGCGCCAATCGCCGCGCCCTTCTTCCCTCCGATGATTCCGCCGACGATGGCCCCCACCCCTGTCGCGCCGCCAATGATTGTCGCATCTTTCTTCTTTCCACTCTTGGCCTCTTGTTCCACGAAACTCGTGCGAATCTGCTCGAGGCCGGTTGTGGTCCGGATTCGGTCGAAAGTGAAAGCGAGCTTGGCACGGCCTTTGACACGCCCCGATGCTTCCACTTCGGTAACCCGACCCTGGACGTAAGCTCCTTCCCCGAGCGCGAGCTGTCCGGCCGCGTAGAGCGGTGCGAGCGTGCGGGCTTGAATCTCGTCGCCGACTCGGTTGGCGGACGAGTCGAGCGCCGTTAATAGCTCGAGCTCGAGAATCGTTCCCCCGGGAATCTCGACCTCGACGAGCTCGGGTGCCGCGGGCGGTTCCGGCCGTCTGCTCTCGGGCTCTTCGCGAGAAGGAGGTCGAGGGTCTTCACGCTCCGAGACTGCAGGCGTGACCGACTCCGCGGCGGAACCGGAGACTGTTTCCGACTCGGCCGAGTCTTCCTGAGATGGCGCGGCTTCGCCCGGTTCGGGTTCGGTCTCGGCAGCGCGGCACGCGCCGAGTGCGAGGAGGACGGTTATGGGTAAGACGCGGAGCAGCCAGCTTGTCATGGGTTTCTCCTTCCCACATGGTCCTCCGGGAGCGCTCACGATCCTGTGATCTGGATCAATGAGGCCGGACCTTCACACCTCGGTGAACTGACACGTTTGAGACTCGTATCGGAATTCCACAATCGTGGAGCTTTCCCTTCCCGATTGAAGGACTTCCAGCTCCAACCGCCCGGTCTCGTCGTCCCGGAAGACGCCTAGATAGTCGGTGTCTTTGGGCGTGATGGTCTTCGGATCTCCCGTCGCCGCGACCGCCAGAACGTCCATCGAGGTGGCGAGGGACCTGAGCTGGGAGGCAATCGACGACGTCGAATCGCGTGAAGAAATTCTTTCCAGGGCGTCCACCACGAGAAGACAGCTCGACTCGGTGCCTTCCGTAAGGAGCCGGAGCTTCTTCAGAAGCTCGCGTACCAGTTGAATGTCGAGCTGGCCCTTGACTTCGTAGACGAAGACTCTCTTCAGCCACGGGGCCGCGCTCCTCCCCGCCGCTTCGATGCGCTGCCATTCCTGGGACTCCTTCTTCAAACGCCCCCTCTCGATGTCGTCGACCGGCACCCCCGCCAGTCGCGCCAGAGTCCGGATCCTGAGCTGGGTCTTGGGCTGCCTCGCGGCGAGGTAGAGGCATCGCATTTCCGTTCCCGCCGCCACCTGGTCGGTGAGTTGTTTGAGGAAGTCGACCAGCCTCCGATTGTCTCCGTCGGTCAGCAAAACGAGGCCAGGCCCGAGGCCACCGAGCCCTTCGTCGATTCGAGAGAAACCCGTGTCGAACGTTCTGCCTTGTTGAGAAGCGATCTGGTCCAGATAACTCGACCAATCGTCGCCCTCGGAGCTGAGAAGGGAGTCCTCGACCGGTTGGTGGCTGCTTTGAGGAGGAGGAGTCGGAGGTGATGCAGGCTGCGCGGCTCGAGGGGCGGTGATCGATTGGGCAGAGCTCGGTGGATCGATGAAAACGGGTTCAGGAGGCTCGAACGCTTCGGGAGGACTCGAGGTCACCGCGGGGGGAACCGCGATGGAGCTGTCACTCGACCGACGGTGCTCGTCATCGATTCGCTTCCGGACCTCTTCGACCGACCGCACCATGGTCGTACCGGCTTTGTGGAGCAAGGTTGGTTCCGAGGGAACGGATCGGGTGGGGCCGGGTGTCACGCTGGGAACGATGCCCGATCGCGAGCGTTCCCGGAGTCTTCCTACCCAGCCGTTCAAGTCGCTGAGCGAGGGCAGGCTGCCATTGAACAGCTGCTCGATGGCGAGGCTGCTGGGTAGATCGGCGAACGTCTTTTGGAGCTCTTCCTCGAGGTTAGCAGAGATGACGTAGTCCCCGCGCAGATGCATCTCCGACAGCGTCAGGAAGACGGCCTTGTTGACCGGGAAATAAAAATCTTCGTCGGACAGACTGTCGAGTATCTTGTACTTCAACTCCGAGCCCGCCGTATTGATGGTGAGGCAAAGCGTTTTCAGGACCGATGTCTCGAGCGACCTTAGCTCTTCCGCGCCGATCGTCTCAGACGGCCCCTGGTTCTGAGCCATGAGTGCAACCTTCCCGTCGGCTTAACTGGGTTGTTTCAAGGACTTTTCTTAATTTAACAGGTTCGTGGACATGCCAGCAAGTTGCACTGCCGGGGGCGGTATCGCCTGGACTTTGACATGCTGTATACTGGTATTCAACTAAATCCAGCATTATCAGCTATTAGCCATGGTCTGCGAGCCCGGAGAAACCACGCCACGTTCACCAGGCAACGGGTTCGGAACGAGGCGGTAAACGATGGACGAGCTGAATCAGGGTGCTCCGGCCCCCGGCGCCGAATCCAACGAGCAATCTTCGAGCACCGCGGAGGCGAACGCCCTTCATGGAGCGATCGAGCTACTTGCGCAAGGATATCTGGAGCAGTCTACCGCTGCCTTCCGCGCGGTGCTCGAGAGCTATCCGAATTGCGTCGAGGCGCGAGAGTTCCTCGAAGTGGCCTACAAAGCGTCTTCTGAAGACCGTGCCCCGGTCGACGTGGTGAAGGCGTTGAAGACTGGCTCGGAAGCTTTCAGCGAAGGCAGACAGCGAGAGGCCATAGAGGTCTGGAAGCAGTGTCTGGCAGAGGAGCCGGCGAATCGGCTCCTCCAGAAGCTCGTCCTCTTGTCCACTACCTGGTCTAAAGAGCGGAGAAATGCGTACGCTCACGAGGTCCTTTCTCGGCAAGCCGGCCTGATGAACGAGGCGCGGGCGGAGGAAGTTGAGGCCCTCGTCAAGGTCGCCGAGACGGTCCATCCCGAGTCGGGGCCAGAGGACACGATCGCCCTGGAGCCGCCCGTGCCTTCGACCGGCCCAGCCGAGGAGGCCAGGCAGGAGACCGGGGCCAAGAAGGCGGCCGTCGAATCCGCCACCGCGCCGATCGCCACATCTTCTCGCGGAGACGTGACCAGACGCCCGCTCGGGCGCGCTCACCGGCGGAGTGCGTGGCCGATTGCTGGCTTGGCCATCGGGATCGCCCTCCTGTCGGTTGTCATCGGGTATGGAGTCTTCCCTCGGGACGGATCGATTCCCTCCGGTCGACTCGAGAGCGCCGCCCAACTCGCGAGCTCGGGCCAGCACCTGCAGGCGGTCTCGGCTTACGACGCAATCCTGGAGCAATTCGGTGATCACGTGGAAGTCTACCTCGGCCGCGGTCGCGCGCGACTTGCCGCGGCGGATACCGAGGCGGGACTCGCCGACCTGGAAATGGCCCTTCGGATCGATCCGGGCAATTCGGCGATCGCGGAGGAGATCGCCGATGTTCTCTATTCGGAAGGAAACTTCGTGCCCGCCATCGAGTACTACGAGAAGGCGTTCTCGGGAGGCGGAGGGAGCGTGGAGGCTCGGTACCGCACCGCCGTCAGCCTCGTTCAGGTGGGGCGAGGTGACGACGCGCTCGAGCCCCTGGCGTTCGTGGTCGAGCGAGATCCCGCCCACGGCGAGGCGCGGTTTCTCCTCGGCCAGCTCCTCAACGAACGCGGGCGCTACCCAGAGGCGGAACGAGCCCTTCGCGAAGCCCAGCCCCATGTCGAGGCCGGCAGCGATTTTCTCGCTGAGCTGGGAGTCGCACTGCTCGAACAAGGACGGCTGGACGAGGCCGAGGAGGGGGCCAGGAGCTTCATCCAGTCCTATCCGAGCGACCCGCGAGCCCGGGCGATTCTCGGTGAAGTCTATCTCGTCAGAGAGCAGTACGAACCCGCTCGAGACCAACTGATTCAAGCACTCCGGATCGACCCGAGGGAGCCCCGAGCCCAGATCGCGCTGGGTCGCACCTGGCTCGCGATAGGAAAGATCCGGCAGGACGCACAGGATCTCGCCAAGGCTCGCCAGATTCTCGAGAGTGCCAAAGGGGTTCACGAGGGAAAGCGACTCCTGGCGCTCGGTCAGGTGGCAATGGCCGAGGGAGATCTGAAGGCGGCCGAGAGCCTGTTACTGCAATCCATCGAACGGGGCGGTTCGCCGCTGGCGGCTCATCTATCGCTCGCCGAGGTGAGAACGCGCAGCCAGGATCTGGCCGGAGCCGCCGAGCACCTCCAACGAGCTTCGGCGGTCGATCCGCAGGACGCGTCGATCTCGCTGTCGCTCGCGATCGTTTACATTCAGCTGCGAGAAACGAGCCGAGCCGCCGAGCAGTTCCTGAAGACGATTCACGCCATTGGCCTTCTTTCGCCTGCTGGCGCAGACAGCGGGCCCGTCGTGCTGCCCGAGCCCTACGTCCCCCTCCCGCGACGGTTCGACGTGAATCGTGCCATTCGAGACGCTTACGGTGACGTCCTGAAACGGACGGCGGACGATCCGACGGCATCGGAGCTCAAGACGCTCGCCGAGCTCACGAGCTTCGTCCTCGCCGGATGATTCCTCTCTCACTCGATCGCACGAACCGGGCAAGTGCGGCGGCATGGGGTGAGTCGAGCCCATCGATCTCCGCCAGGGCGTCCTCGAGAGCTGCTTTCGAGCGGAACAGTATCCGGTAAGCGCGTTTCAGAACGCGCAGGTCGTCGACGCCGAAGCCCGCTCGGCGCAGCCCGACGACATTCAAGCCCACGGCCCGCGCCGGTATGCCATCGACAGTGATAAAGGGCGGAACATCGCGGTTGACTTTGGACCCTCCACCGATCATGGCAAGCTCGCCGATCCGGGAAAACTGGTGCACGACCACCCCCCCGGAAACGAAGGCTCGTGGGCCGATCACGATGTGCCCCGCGAGCGCCACATAGCTCGCGATGATCGCCTCGTCACCGATCTCGCAGTCGTGCGCCACGTGCCCGTAGCCCATGATGAAACACCCGCGGCCGACGCGGGTGACGCCCCCCTCCCGCACGCTTCGATGAACCGTCGTGAATTCCCGAATGACGCAGTCGTCACCAATGACCGCGAAGCTGCGAGCGCCATCGAACTTCAGATCCTGAGGATCCCCCGCCAGCACGGCGCCCTCGTGAACCTGCACCCGCCGACCGAGTCGGAGTCCCGCTTTCAGAACTGCGTTGGTTTCGATGCGGCTCCCCTCACCGATTTCCACGTCCGCTTCCACGACCACATGGGGGCCGATTTCCACGTTCTCTGCGAGCCGCGCATCCGGATGCACGATGGCGGTCGGGTGAATCGGCATGTTGGAGGCGGTCGGACTTTCAGCCGGAGCGCGAGTACTGCCGTGCCAGCGCCTCGATCTCCTCGTCTTCGAGAACCCGATTCGAAGACTTGGCTTTCTCGAACACGGCCTTCACGAGATCGTCGTCGAGAGGGAGGCCGCGCGAGCTGAGCCAAAAATGTACGTTCGAAAGTCCACTCATCGGCCCGACTTCGATTTCTTGCGACAATCCGAATTCCCCCGCGGGTACACCCGAATAGACCCGGTCGGCGAGCCATTTGTCTTTCTTGTTCAGCGCTTTGATCACCGCGGCGGCATGCACTCCGGTGCCGGTCCGGAAAGCGTCTTCACCGACGACGGGATAGTTGGTGGGGATAGGCATCCCCACGGCTTCGGAGACGAGGCGACAGTATTCCGCCAGGCGGCTCAAATCGTTGTCGATACGTCCCTCGAGCTTCAAGTTGACGAGCAGAATGTCCATCGGGGTATTGCCGCAACGCTCCCCGATGCCGAGCGCACAGGCATGCACTCGGTCGACCCCCGCTTCGATTGCCGCGAGGCTGTTGGGAATCGACAGCCCTCGGTCGCGATGGCCGTGCCAATCGATCTTGACGTCCTCTCCGGTATCGGCAACGACCTCTTTCATGAAACCCACGAGCGCTCGCGCACCCGACGGTGTCGCGTGCCCGACCGTGTCGGTCACCACTACCCGCCGGGCGCCACATTCGATCGCCGTCGTGTAGAGCTTTCGAATCGTCTCCGGCCTCGCTCGGGTCGTATCTTCGGTGACGTACATGTTGGGAAGGCCGTTATCGACGGTGTACCGCACGGCCTCTTCGGTATGCCGCAGGAGCCGGTCGAGCTCCCATCCTTCGGCGTACTGGCGGATCGGGCTCGAACCGATGAACGTGGCCGCTTCGATCGGGATGCCAGCCTGCTGTGACACCTCGACGATCGGCTCGATGTCGGCCCGGAGGGTGCGCGCCGCACAGTTTGCCGAAATCTTCATTCCGTGCTCGGCGATCTCTCGCGCGAGACGGAGAACTTGCTTCTTTACGTGCGGGCCAGCCCCGGGAAGGCCAATGTCGACCGCGTGGATACCGAGCGCCTCCATCATGTGGAGGATCTCGATCTTCTTCTCGATCGGGGGGGAGGTGACCGAAGGGCTCTGCAGACCGTCCCGCAGCGTTTCATCGTCGAACTCGATGGGTTTCCTCGTGGACGAATCGACCTCGCCCACGCGGTTCCAGTCGTAGACGAGTTCGCTCTCTCTAGGCTCCATCGATTTCCCCATCGTGCTCAATGCCGTGGCGGGACCCGCGGTCGATCGGCCGCCACGGCTCGGCGTTTGCGGCGCTGCGCGCCGATCTCGCGGCAGATGTCTTGGCCACCGCTCGGCAGGCTGGGCCGTACTTTTTCATCAGCCTACATGAATTATAAACGCTTGCTCGTAGCCGTGCCCAACTCGACCGGCATCGAATGCGCCGGACCGAGGGATTTGGCTGCTTTGACGCCGGAGCACGCCTCTCGATATGCTCTGTCGGCCCGAGATGAAAGAATCCATCCAACCAGAATTCACCAAGAAATCTCTCCTGGACTACGCCGCCTCGCAGCGAGGAAGTTTCGAGAAATCGCTGCGTGAGCTCGTCGAGATTCCGAGCGTGTCCGCCGACGCGAAGCATCGCGGAGACGTCGCTGGCGTCGTATCCCACGCCGCCGACCTCCTTCGTCGCATGGGTGCCGAAGCCAAGGTGATCGAGACGGGCGGCCACCCGATGTTGCACGGTCGTTTCTTCCAGGATTCTGCTTACCCGACCGTCACCGTGTACAACCATCTCGACGTACAGCCCGCGGAGCGAAGCGACGGCTGGGACACCGAGCCGTTTCGCTTCACCGGGAAGGACGGTCGCTACTGGGGCCGTGGCACCACGGACGACAAAGGTCCGGCCCTGACGGCGCTTTGGGGCGCTAAATACGCCGTGGCTCGCGGTGCGAGGGTCAACATCCAATTGCTTTGGGAAGCCGAGGAAGAGATCGGCAGTCCCCATTTCGAATCCACGATCAAGCAGCATCGCGAGCGGCTGAGTACCGACACCGTCGTCGTGTCGGACACCGTCTGGGTGTCCCGCTCGCGACCGGCTTGTCCCGCGGGGCTGCGCGGACTTCAGGGCTTTCGCTTCTTCCTCGAGACCGGAGCGACCGACCAGCACTCGGGAACTTCCGGAGGCGCCGCACGAAATCCGGTGGCCGAGCTCTGCCAGCTCATCGCCGAATGTTTCGACGCGAGAACCGGAGAGGTCAAGATCCCGGGGTTCTACGACGATATGGTGATGCCGAGCGACGCGGAGCTCGAGGATTTGAAGAAGTCGGGATTCAGCACCGCGACGTTCAAGAAGGATCACCAGTTCAAATCGCTTCGGGTCACGGACCCGCTCGAAGTGATGAAGCGCATCTGGTGCATGCCCACGTTCGAGGTCCACGGCATCGCCGGCGGCTATCAGGGCCCGGGAGTGAAGACCGTCGTTCCGCCGAGAGCGACGGCAATCGTATCTTGCCGACTCGTCCCCGACATGGACTGCAAGAGAATCGCGAGACTGGTCAAGAACTTCGTCAAGAAGGCCAATCCCGACGTCCGGGTCGAGGCCGAGCACGGGCTACCCCCGTACCAGGGGCGCACGACTGGCCCGCATGCCGACGCGATTCGCGCGGCGATGAAGTTTGCGTTCGGCCGAGAGCCCGTCTTCGTCCGCGAGGGCGGTTCCATCGGAGCCGTCGTGTCGATGGAGAGAGTCCTCGACGCGCCGGTATACTTCCTCGGTCTTTCTCTTCCCGAGCACGGCTACCACGCGCCCAACGAGAATTACGACTGGCGGCAGGCCGAGGGCGGCATCGTCGCCTTCGCCGACTACTTCCGTCGCGTCGCCAACATCGGTCGATGAGAGAACAAGGCAGTCGAGCTGCTCTGGGAGTGGCTTCGATAACCTATGAGGGACTGGCGAGCGCTGCCAGTTTGACGACTGTGCTCCAGTTGCGGGCGGTGCCGCTCGTGCCGAGCTTTCGTTCGATCAGGGTGTTCGTAAGCCGAGACCGACCCACTCCGTCCGGGTAGACGATATACGCCTCTCGGCCGGAGACCCGCAAGACTTCCGAGCCGCGGATCGCAGCCTCGAGGGACTTCACCGCCGCCGCCTTCGGCCGTTGGTGCAGGCACATGACGAGAAGATGGCTCGGATCTTCTTTCGCTTCCTGCGGAAAGGGGTTGCGCGCCACGACCGTTTTCCACTCCGCGGCGGTTCGCACGAAGAACACGGTTTCGATGCCGAGACGTTCTTTCGCCGCCGTTTCGAGGAGCTGCTCCAGGGCCGGAGTCTCGGTTCGGTCCGCTCGAAAGACGACATTCCCACTCTGCAACAACGACTGGACGTCGTCGAATCCGAGCTCGTCGAAGAGCGAACGAAGCTCTGCCATCGAAACCCGCTTGTGGCCGCCAACGTTGATTCC
>DASPGQ010000724.1 GCA_035620555.1 Vicinamibacteria bacterium | reverse complement strand
CCTACATGAGCCCGGAACAAGCGAAGGGTAAGCGCGTCGATCGCCGCGCCGACGTATGGGCGTTCGGCGCCGTCGTTTTCGAAATGCTCACGGGGCATCGGGCTTTCCAAGGCGAGGACGTGTCCGACACCCTCGCGTCGGTATTGGCGAAGGAGCCGGTATGGGAGGACTTGCCGCAGGAGACACCGCCCGCTCTTCGTCAGGTGCTGCGCCTCTGTCTGACGAAAGATGCGAACCTGCGCGTGCGGGACATGGCGGATGTGCGGCTCGCGATCTCGGGTGCCTTCGGGACGTCCGCCGTCGAGCACGTCGGTCCCAACGCTACGCGGGGCGCCCGCGCTATCGCCGCCATGGCTATCGCCGCGATCGCCGGAGCGCTCATCGCCGCTTTGACGCTGACGTGGGGAGCTCGTGCGCCTACGGCCCCGACCGGACCGACGACACGTTCATCGGTCATGGTGCCAAGGACCCGACCCGTCCCCGACCGCATGTGCTTTCCCTGTCGAATCCTGGCCATCTCCTCGGATGGGATGGAGATCGCGTACACGGGAGTGAATCCGGATCTGCCGCCGGGTGAACGGGATGCGCAGCTCCAACTGCAGCTCCGTTCACTAACTACACTCGATGTGCGCGATCTCCCGGGGACGTCGGGGGCGACCCAGCCCTTCTTCTCGCCCGACGGGAAGTGGATCGCATTCTTCACCGGGAAGGGTGAGCTCGCGAAGGTATCGCTCGCGGGCGGAAACCCCATCACCCTTGTGGAAGAGCTGGAAGGCAGCCGATGGGGCTCCGGCGTCTGGACGCAGGACGGCACGATCGTTTTCGCCACGAATTCCTCGGCCCTCGCGAGCGTTTCCGCCGAGGGTGGCGACACGAGCGTTCTCACCGCACTCGATGAGTCCGCGGGCGAGTCCTCTCATCGGTTCCCAGCCCTGGTGCCGGGAAACCGCGCCGTGCTCTTTACCGTCTTCGACTCGGCGGGGCCGCACATCGAAGCCGTGATGCGCGACTCGGGTGAGCGTCGGGTCGTTATCGAGAATGGTTACGCGCCGAAAGTGCTGGCGAGCCGTCACCTGCTTTTCCAGCGTGGAGAATCGATTCTGGTCGCGCCGTTCGACGTCGACGACCTGAAGGTGGCCGGCCCCTCCGTTCCTCTCGTCGACGCCGTGCGATTCGATAGCGCATCCCTCTCATCGATACCCCTGGCGCAGCTCGCGGTGTCCGAGACCGGGACACTCGTTTACTTGCCGCCCGCCTCTCACCTCGGGACGCTCGGGCTGGTCGGTCGGGACGGCGCGTTCGAGCCATTGGGCCTTCCTCCAGGCTATGTGGAGACGCCGCGCGCGGCCCCGAACGGCCGTAGCGTCGCCTTCATCGAAGCCCGTGGCATGGACAGCGAGGTTCGGATTTACGATCTCGAGCGTGGGGGCACCACGAAGCTTCCGTCCGAGGGACGCGTTCGCTTTCTCGCGTGGAACCCCGACGGCCGCTCATTGACCATCGGGGAGCACGGGGTAAACGGCGGGATCGTTTCGAGGAAACTAAACTCTCCGAGGGAAGCTCAGCTTCTGGTGCCCGAACGGGAAGACGTGGGCCTTCGCGACTTCTCGTGGTCGCCCGACGGCGCGCGTCTCGCGTACACCGTTCAGAAAGGCCGTCAATACGACGTTTGGGTGACGACGTTCGGGGAATCACCGACCACCCAACCATTCCTCGATAGTGCCGGCGGCGAATACGGTTCCGCGTTCTCCCCCGACGGTCGATGGCTGGCTTACGCGTCGACCGAGTCCGGTCGCGACGAGGTCTACATTCGGCGTTATCCGTCGGGTGAGCGATTCGCGGTCTCGACCGACGGCGGGTCCGGTCCGGTCTGGAGCCCCGATGGACGAGAGATCTATTTCCGGGGAGCTGGAAAATTGTTCGCCGTATCCGTCACGGCGACGTCCGGCGGAGACGGACTCGTGCTCGGCGCCGCGGTACCTCTTTTCGACCTTCGCGCACCCGGTCCCACGGGCGTCATCGAGGAATATGAGAGCAGCAGCATCTCTGGAATCTCCTACGACATCCTTCCCGACGGGAAGCGATTCCTGATGGTCAAGCGCGCCGCCGAGCAAGGCACCCGGGAGATCGTCCTCGTCCAGAACTGGTTCAGCGAGCTGGAACAGCTCGCTCCACACGACAACTGACCTCAACGGGGATCGAGGCGCGCGATGCTAGAAGGCTGCGTCACGACTTACTACTCCGGCAGTTTCCCCTCGAGCTCCTGATAGACCTTCAGGATGGCTGTTCGCGCTTGGGAGCCGGCCAGGGCCCAATCGGCGTAGGTTCCCCAATCCGCCTTCTCCGCGGCCGCGCAAGGCGTCGACTGACCACGCACTGCCGGCGAGCACGGAAGACCGGCCTCGTACAGCCGTTTCGCTTCGGCGATGACCGCGGCGAGCGCCTTTCGCGACGCCTCGAGGTCGCTCTTCATGGTCGCGGGCTCGTCGATGAAGCCGTGTCCGGGAACGTAGATCGACACATCGAGCGCCTGCGCCTTTTCGATCGTCCGGACCCATTCGCTCGGGTAGGCAGACCGCATCGCCGGGAACACCCCCCGCAGATAGATCTCGCTCATGAACAGAACCCGGCTCTCTGGGAGATAGACCACTAGATCGCCGCCCGTGTGGGCGCGTCCGAGATTCAGGATCTGGATCTCGGTGTCTCCCATCGTGATCGTCCGCTCGTCGGACACGGTCTCGGTCGGCGGGTTCGCATCGCCCGCAAGGGCCTTTTGGGAGGCGGGCGAAGAGATGAAGACTATGTTCGGAAAGGCGGCCCGGAACGCGGCGTTGCCCCCCGTGTGATCCCCGTGATCGGACAAAACCACCATGTACTTCACGGGCTCGGAGCTCAGCTTCCCGATCGTATCCACCATCGCCTGAGACTGCGCCACGTCGCCCTGACCGTCGGCGACGAGGATGCCGTCGTCCGTGATCACGATGAGGCTCACGGTATTGATCACCTCACCCTGGATCGGGGCGTGCAAGTCTTCGTAGGCATAGACGTTCGGCGCCAACTCTTTCCAACGGGGGAAGTCATCGACCGTCAGGCCACGCACGGCGATGTCAGCGTTGCTAACGCTTTTGTCCTCCTGAGCGAACGCGGCACCGAGACAGACGGCTACCCCTGCGAGCGACGCGGCCATGATTCGAAGTGTTCTCAACGTCCGAAACCTCCTGTCAAGAGCACGACATTAACGGCGTCTACGCCCAGGAATCAACTGCCGCCTGCGGGCGGAACGACATGTCTAGGGAGATCGCCAAGCGCGCCTCGAGCGCTTGCTCCCGCCTCCCCTCCCAGTCCGCGCACCAGCTCGCAAAACGCGTTCTCCTCCAATTGCGG
>DASPGQ010000723.1 GCA_035620555.1 Vicinamibacteria bacterium | reverse complement strand
AGCTCTGGTTCTTCGGTGCCTACAACCACTTCAAGGTCGACGACATTATTTCGGGGCAGGACCCGAACGTCGCGACCGACATCGCCCTGTTCGACATGTACAGCGCCAAGCTGAACTGGCAGATCAGCCAGAAAGACCAGTTCATCGGCTACAGCCAGTGGGCCTGGAAGGGAAAGCCTTACCGAGGTCTCACGCTGTCGATTCCCGCCGAGTCCATTCGCGCTCAGGACAGCTGGACCTGGCTTCACAAGGGTGAGTGGCAGCGCGTGTGGAACGACCGCGTGTTCACCAACGTCTTCGTCGGTCACTTCGGCTTCGGCTGGCCGATGGTGCCCGCCGTGGATCCCGCATCGCGTCCCGCACGCGTCGATCAAGCGACCGACCAGCAGCGCGGAGCCGGCTGGCAGCCCTTTACCTGGTATCGCTACAAGCCGCAGTCGACCGGTCAGGTATCCTGGTACGTGCCTGCCGCGGCGGGAAGCCACGACTTCAAGTTTGGGTGGGACTGGCAGATCGATAGCTCCCAGTTCGGCTGGAATACGAACTCGGGCTCGGTCCGCTATCGCGACAACTCGAACCTCGGCCCCGCCCTGCCGACTTACGCGGACCCCGCGTTCGATCCGAGCCTCCCCGCGAACGCGAACACACGGTACAACGCGAGGACGGACGAGATCGATTTCTTCAACACGCCGACGCTGAACGACGACCGCAACATGCACACGGACTTTTACGCTCAGGACACCTGGACGGTGAATAACCGTGTGACGCTGACGCTCGGCGCCCGGTTTGGCCGTCAGAGGGCTTACTATCTCGGGTCCACCCAGTCGCCGGAGTTGACCGATTTCTTCAGTCCCGTCACGGTCGACGGACAGACCGTGGAGACCTGGAACAACATCGCTCCCCGCCTCGGCGTCACCATCGACGTCTCGGGTGAGGGCAGGACGGTGGCCAAGGGCTACTACGGCCGCTACTACGGAAACGTGGGAACCGGTCTTTCCTTCGCGAATCCGGCCGGCCAGCAGCAGCTGCGCTACAAGCTCAACGACCTGAATGGAAACGGCTTCTACGATGGCCAGCAGGAGCTGGGCGCTTTTGTCGACTGCTTCGGTGTCTGCGGCGAGGGAGGGGCGACACCCGTCGTCCCGGGAACCGAGCTCATGTACTCCGACGAGTTCAGCTTCTCTCTCGAGCACGAGCTCATGGCCGATAGCTCGGTGCGCTTCTCCTACGTGCGCAAGCAGACCCGCAACAACTGGCAGACGGATTCGCTGTACACGTTGAATATCGCTCGCGCAACAGAGAACCTCACTCAGCCGGTCACCACGACCTGCAACAACTGCCCGGGCTCGTTCAACGGGACGACGCTCAACCTGAGGACGCTTCCCGAAGGGGTTCCCACGAGCGAGGTCGTCTACGCCAATGCTCCGGGAGATACCGACGGCAACTACGACACGATCCAGTTCGCCTATCGCCGTCGATTCCGCGGGGGATGGTTCATTAACGGGAACTTCGACTACCAGTGGCGCTCAGAGATGCGCTCGCCGAACGCCGAGTCCCGAAGCAACCTGACGACCGATCCCATCGGAAGCACCTGGTATCCCGAGTACAACACCGCGGTAAGCCTCATTCAGGATACGAACAACTGGGGCTTCGGCATCACCTCGCGGTACGAGCTCGGTAACGGAATGGGGATCGCGGGGAACTGGCGGGTCAACAGCGGATACCTGTGGGCGCCGATTCACCGTGTGAACTTGCCACGAGTGGGGACGCAGCCGTTCTTCCTCGAGGACATCAAGAACAACCGTTCGGACGGCGTCAGTCAAGTCGATCTCCGCTTTGACAAGTCGTTCTCCTTCGGTTACAACACGCGGCTCACCGTAATGGCCGACCTCTACAACGTGTTCAACTCGAACCCGGAGACGAACTTCATCGTGCGTACCGGCTCGAGCTTCAACAACATCGTCGAGTGGCTGAACGGCCGCTCTTTCAAAATCGGAGCTCGGTTCCAGTTCTAGTTAACTGAGTCCGATCGGCTTCGCTTGGAGCCGGAGCAGGGAAACCTGCTCCGGCTCTCGCTTTCTTGACGAGCTTCAATCGAGAGCGATTGCTGCAGTAAACTGCCGTCATGGCGGTGATCCGGCCTCTTCTGGCGATGACGCTTGGCGCCGTTTGCGCCATAACGTTCGGCTGCAAGCCAAACGCCGGGCGCCCCGAGCGCATCCTGCTCGTGACCATCGACACGCTTCGCGCCGACCACCTCGGGTACATGGGCTACGACGTCGAGACGCCGAATCTCGACGCTCTGGCGGCCTCGGGGGTCGTGTTCACCCAGGCGGTGACGACCTACCCGATGACGCTTCCTTCACACACGACCATCATGAGCGGCCTCTATCCCCCGGCTCACGGGACGCGAAACAACGGTACGTTCCGCGTTCCCGACGACGTCGAGACGGTCGCGGAGACGCTGAAAGCGAACGGCTATGCCACCGCGGCGTTCGTGGGCGCGTTCGTTCTCGACAGCCGCTTCGGCCTCGAGCAGGGCTTCGACGTCTATGACGACGATCTCCCGGAGGAAAACGAGGTCCACAAGGCCTACTATCCCGAACGGCGCGCCGAGGTCGTGGTCTCGAGGGCGCTGGACTGGATCCGTGCTCACGAGAGCGAGCCATTCTTCGTCTGGGTCCACGTCTTCGATCCGCACGCACCGCACAACCCCCCCTCTCCCTTCGCCGAACGTTATCCCGATCGGGTGTACGACGCCGAGGTCGCCTATACCGATCACGCCCTCGGCCCGCTCCTGCGCCATGTGCAGGCAGGTCCCCAAGGCGAGAGCGCGGCGATCGTCCTGACTTCGGACCACGGGGAGAGTCTCGGCGAGCACGGCGAATCGACGCACGCTCTCTTCGTATACGACGCGACGATCCGCGTTCCCTTGATCGTCAAGGCCCCAGGAAGGCCTGCGGGCCATCGAGTCGAGGGACAGGTGCGAACGGTGGATATCGCGCCGACGATTCTGGAGCTCGCCGGCGTAGAGAGCCCCGAGGAAATCGATGGGGTGAGTCTCTTTCGATATCTCGACGCGGATACCGAGACGCCGGTTACCGCTTATGGAGAGACCTTCGTCCCTCGATTCAATTACAACTGGAGCGAGCTCCGCTTCCTCAGAACCGATCGGTATAAGGTCATCGATGCTCCTCGAAGAGAGCTCTATGACCTCGCGGCCGATCCCGAGGAGCTGAACAATCTCTGGAGCGACTCCTTGCCGGCAGAGGCTCGTCCTCTCGTCCGAGAGCTCGGATCGCTGGTCGATGCGGACCAGGACGTCGTTCACGCCACCCTCGAGCTCGACGAGGAAACGGCGCGGCGTCTGGAAAGCCTCGGCTACGTCACGGGCCAGGCACCGGGAAGAAAGGCGACGGAGCTGGCTGATCCCAAGGACCGGGTCGAGGTCTACGAGAGGCTTCAGAACACCCTCGGGCGCGACGATTTGACGCCCGATCAGCTGATTCAGGAATTCCGCGAGGTTCTGGCTCTGGAGCCCGAGAACGCGACCGCCCGACAGAAGCTTGCGAATACTCTTGCCGAGGAGCGCCGCTATGAGGAGGCGCTGGTGGAGTTTCGGGAGCTCCTGCGGGTGAGCGAGGCCGGCATGGTCGAGAACCTCGGCGTGATTCTCCTCTTGCTGGACGATGTGGAAGAGGCTTTGACCATCACCGAAGCGGGAATCGAGAAGACCCCGTGGGACCCTGACATGCACGTTCTGAGAGGAGAGGCACTGGAGCGAGCCAACCGCCTCGACGAGGCCGTCGCTTCATACGAGAAAGCCATCGAGCTGCGGCCCGAGGACGCCCAGAACTACTGGCGTCGCGGGGCGGTGCGGCTGAAGCTCGGTGACGGGGCGGGAGCTGAAGAAGGTTTCCGGCAGGCCCTTCAGCGCGACCCCAATCTGGAGGCGGCGAGACTGGCTCTCGCGCGACAGCTTTCCCAGAGCGGGCGTGCCGGGGAGGCGAAGCGCCTCCTCGAGGAAGGGGCTCAGGGCGGAGAAAGCTCAGCCGATTGGAAGGCGGGCTTCGCCGAGGCCCAGCTCGCCTCGGGGGACCTCGCGGAGGCTCGAGCCCTGCTCGAGGACGCTCACGAGGAGGCGCCGGAGAACACCCGCGTCCTGGCTCTTCTGGGACCGCTATGCGGCCAGCAGGGCGACCTCGAACGGGCGGCGGCGCTGCTCGAGAAGGCCATCTCTCTCGGCGAGAGGGGTCCCGACGTCAGGAGGAATCTCGGCCTCGTGTACCTGCGCCGAGGTGATGCGCGGGCAGCCATCGCCGAGCTTCTCGCGGCGAGCGAGTCGGCCCCCGAAGACCCGGCGATCTGGTTCAGCCTTGGAAACGCCTATCTGCGCTCGGGCAAGTTCGCCGCCGCTGTCGAGGCCCTCGAGAGATCGGTAGCTCTGGAGCCCGACCGTCAGGACGCGCGGTTCAACCTGGCGCTCGCCTACGAGCGAGCCGGAGAGAGGGCGCTCGCGGCGGAGGCGTACCGCCGCTTCCTCGCTACGGGGGTGAAGGACGAAGCGCGCCGGGCGGAGGCCGAACGGCGGATCGCCGAGCTGGAATCAAGGTGAGCGAAGCGATCAGCTTCCCGGGCCCGAGCCGCGCTCGGCCTTGAGCTTCGTGAGGATCTCCTTGACGTCGTCCTGGTTCGGGTCGGCCGACAGGGATCGCTCGAGGAGCTCCTGGGCGCGGTCGAGCTTTCCCACTCGGTAGCTCGCATTCGCCAGGACGTTCAGCATCGAGGGCTCCGGCCTCGCGAGAGCGATGGCCTTCTCCAGGACGTCCACCGCTTCTTCGAATCGATTCTGATAAAAGTAGGCCTGACCCAGAAGCGAAAGCACCTCCACGCGATCTTTGATCTGGGCGTAAACGGGCTCGAGAAGCTCGACGGCTCGGGCGCTGTTGCCGGCTTCGAGCTCCAGGGAAGCCAGGTGCTCGCGAACGGGTCCCAGGCCTTTGTTCTCGACGAGTGCCCGCTCCAGGAGCTCTCGTGCCTTCTCGTCTCGCTCGAGGGCCAGGTATTGTTCGCCCAGAGCCATGGAGACGATGCCGGGGAGCTCGGGGCGGATCTGGGGCATGCTTCCCCTCACGGAAGGCCGGTCGATGGAGGTCCGGGGCGAGACCGTCAGCAATGTGGACGTCTTGTCGCGCTCTTGATGCTGAGCGTCCAGAAGAGTCGCCGTCAACCGGAAGCGACCCCCCTCGGCGATCGGAAGCGCGAGCTCCTGAACGATCGGCTCGTCGCCCTTGAGCGGGACGGTTTGGTCCGGGCCGATGAATCCTTCGGCTTCGGCGCTGTCCAGGCGAAAACGGATGCTGCCTCCCGCAGGCGCGTTCCAGGCGGTCGCCGCCACGGTGATCGCGTCCCCGATCGAATAAACCCCGCTTGGGTTGGGGAGAATCTCCTGTGAGCCGAATCGGTAGGAGCGATACGAGATCTCCCCGCCCCTGAGCTCGGTTCCATAGGCGAGCACCAGGTCACCAAGAAGGGGAGTTTTCGGCCATTCCGGCACGGTGACGTCTCCATCGAGAAGCGTATAGCTGCGCACGCAATCGGACTCGTCCCGGCTAGGGCAAGCGCGGTTGCGCAAGATCACCCGTACCGTGTACGTTCCCGGCACCATTGGCGTCATCCCCGAATAGGAAACGGGTAGATGCAGCGAGGCCTCCTCGTAGGAGTTGAGGGTAATGAAGGACTCCTTTCGGTCCTCCATGACCAGCGTGCCGGGGACGTCTTTCGATTCGACCTCGATGGACGCCACGAACGCGGTAGCGTAGAGGCCCGACTCATTGTCGAAGACGAAGGCGACGTTCTGCGGCGGAAGCTCGATCACCCAGTGCAGGTAGCTCGCTTCGCCGGGGCCGGGCAGCACGTTGATCATGCCCGCACTCGTGACGTAGCGAAACAGGTAATCGCTCTCGACCGTCCCTCTTTCGAAATCCAGCCTCTCAGCATAGCTCGTGTCTACGCCGTACAACGGCGCCAGCGCGATCTGGTTCAGAAGCTCGTAGGTTCCGAAAGGCGTGGCCTGGAATTGAGCGAGATCCCCCTCGTCGGTCCGGAAGGACAGTGACGCCTTGGCGAGCTCCGGATCAACGAAAGTCAGCTCGTTGTAGGCCCTCTCCACGTCGTCGCGGTAGTCCATGCTCTTGGTGTTGACTCGCGTCAAGAGAGCTTGGGGACCATCGCCCACGGGATCGTAGAGCTCGAACTCTCCCGTCCCATGGCGTCGAAAGAACAACAGGTAGAAAAAGGGCGGAAGCGCGTAAGTCTTCAGCTCGGGGTTGTTGTAGAACCAGAGCTCTGCCGGATAGATCCCGTCGCGGGACTCGAAGTTCTGGCGGGACCTCGGCTCACCGAGCAGAATGTAATATCGACCTCGATCGGTTCGCCAGCCAGGACGGAACGTGTCCCTGCCGAGGAACTCGTTGGCGTACACGAGCCGGCGATAGTGCTCCTCCTTGTACTCGTTCTCCACCGTCGATGGGTTCTCGTCCCGCTTTCGCCAGAAAACGTCGATGAACGTCTCCCGTTCCTTTTCCGACTCGAGGCGCAGGAAAGTCTCTTTCTCCCCGTCGCTGATGATGTAGGGGACCTCTTCCAGGAGCCATTTGCGGTAATGCTCCGGCAATCGATCGATTCGCTCGTCTGGTGAGGCGATGGCGGCGAAAGCGAACAGAAGGCTAGCGGCAACGAGCAGTCTCCATGATGCTTTCATGATCTAACCTTCAGATAACAAAAGCCTTAGGCACGCAAATTCTAGCGCGCCCATCGTCAGCTTGCAATGCCGAAGACGGTCAAACTAAGCTCGATCTCGAGGTATCAGTGACCCGAGCTCTCTTTTCCTTCTGGCTCACTGCGGCGCTCATGGGCTGCGGTACCGCGCCGAAAGCGCCCAATCGCTGGAACGTGCTCCTCGTCAGTGTGGACACCCTGCGCGCGGATCACCTCTCGAGTTATGGCGCGACCGGAATCCGGACGGAAGCGAGCGATCGGCTCGCGTCGGAGGGCGTGTTGTTCGAGGACGTGACGACCGTTTCTCCCACCACACTCCCGGCCCATGCATCGCTTTTCACCGGCCTCACTCCCGTCGCCCACGGAGTGCGGGACAACGTCGGGTTCACCCTACGTGGAGACGTCCCGACGCTCGCGTCGCAGTTGAAGGCAAACGATTATGAGACCGCGGGTTTCGTCGGCGCCTTCGTCCTTGACTCCCGCTTCGGGATCGCTCGGGGCTTCGACGTCTGGGACGACGAGCTCGGAGCTTCCGCCGACGGTCTGGAAGCGGGAATCGTGGCGCAACGTCGCGGTGATGCCGTTCTCGATAGCGCCTTTCGCTGGCTGGACGGGAGGTCCGAGGGGGAGAGCCCCTTCTTCGCTTTCGTACACTTTTACGATCCTCACACACCGTACGAGTCGCCCGGTGACGACGATAGGGCTCGCTATCGAGGAGAGGTGGCCTACACGGACTCCCTCGTCGGAAAGCTTCTCGATGGAATCGAGGAGCGAGGACTCGCCTCGAGAACGCTCGTGGTGTTGACGTCCGACCATGGAGAGTCGCTCGGACAGCACGGCGAGCTCACCCATGGGCTCTTCGTCTACGAAGCGACGCTACGTATTCCCCTCATCCTGCGCTTCCCTGGTGCTCCCGCCGGCAAGCGAATCCCGGGTCTCGCGCGGATCCTCGATGTGACGCCGACGATCCTCGACCTGCTCGGGCTCCCCCCTCTGAGAAAGGCAGGGGGCCAAAGCCTCGTTGCCCGCATCGAGGGGAAACCTCTGAGCGAGCCCGTGGCCTACGCCGAGACATTTGTGCCCCGCTTTCACTACGGCTGGAGCGAGCTTCGCGCCGTGCGCCGTGGCCGCCACAAGCTCGTTCTCGCACCGCGACCCGAGCTGTTCGACCTCGAGGAGGACCCGGAGGAGACGCGGAATCTCGTCGAGGAAGAAGTGGCGCTCGCCAGGAGTCTGGAGGACGAGTTGAGGGAACTCCTGAATCGGGAGAGCGGTCCGATCGAGCCCTCTCCCGTCGACACCGAGACTCGCAGAAAGCTCGAGGCGCTGGGGTACACGAGCGCGGCGGCCCCCGAGGGCGGTCTTGCCGACCCGAAGGATCGCATCGACCTGTATCTTGCGCTCAACGACACGACGCTCGAGAGCCTGGAGCCCGGAGACGACGGGTTCGAGGATGCGCTGGCCCTTTTGGAAAGGGTGCTCGGAAACGAGCCCACCGTCCCACGCGCCTACGTTCTGTACGGCGACCTTCTGCTCAGGACAGGGCGCACGTCCGACGCCGAGCGGAACTTCGAGAAGCTCACGGAGATAGAGCCGGACCGGTTCGATGGGCACTATGGTCTCGGCGTGGCTCGCGCTCGCCAGGGAAAATTTCCGGAGGCGAAATCGGCCTTCGAACGAGCGATCGAGCT
>DASPGQ010000722.1 GCA_035620555.1 Vicinamibacteria bacterium | reverse complement strand
GCTCGCGCTGCTTCACCTGGGCGTCGGCGAGCGCGACGAAGCCATCGAAGCGCTGAGCGATGCCTTCGAAGAGCGCGACCCTTGGCTTCTGGTTCTCCCGATGGATCCCGCGTTCGCCCCCCTTCGAGACGACCCCCGGTTTCGGAAGCTCGTGGCGAGACTACCTTGACTTTCTACTGCTCAATGCCGTAGCGGGACCCGTAATCGATCGTCCGCTTCCGGCTTCTCGGCAGAGATCACAGCGCGGTTAAACTGGCGGGCGAAACTCGCGCCGCGGTGCACGCATTTCTCGAGAAGAAATCACGTCGAGCGAGTCATCGCCGGGCCCTGCCTGGTACGACTTTCTTGAGATCACTACGGAAATCCGCAAGGTCGTACTGAGCTGGAACCTTCCTGCCCCTGACATAGTCCATCATCTCCCACAAGGAGACTCCGGCCTCGTGAGCTGCCCTGGCCAGGGAGATCTTGTTTTCTCCGTATGAGCGAGCGTAGTGCTCCAGCTTCCAGTCACCGATGGCTTTGTGAAGAAGCTTCCTGAGCGTCGTTGACCGGTCGGTTTGCTCCACTTTCTCGATCGCTTCCAGGTCTCGCACCAGCTCTTCCGGAAGCCGCGTCCCGACCATGTGCTCCTTCTTCATTTCTCCTCCTCCCGTGCCCGCTTGAGTATCTCGGCGACGACCGCCGGAGATATCCAGATCGTCCTGCTCAGGGCTGTGACAGCGTCTTCGAGCTCCTCGAAGCCGAAGTGACGTTCGAGGAACGCTCGGAGCAGGACCGCCGCGGTACCCAGGTAGCTCAGGCCCATCGCGTCGGCCAGCGCACGAGCCTCCTTGTCGTCGACGATCAAGTGGAGCTTTCGTGAATCCGCCAGAGCGAGCGCCTCCGCCTCGCCCCCGTGAAGTCGGGTCTTTGAGAGAATACCTTGCTGCACGCGCCTTTCTCGTGGTGACAGCCGCACGGCTTCGATCCAGCCGCTCTCCACAGCTCTCTCGAGCTGTTCGACCCCGGGCGCCGAGATCAGCCTTCCCTTGTCGAGCACCTCCGCCTTCACTAACGGTCCCATCAGCACCTTGCCGTACATCCGATGCAGGAGCTCGATCCTCTTCATCTTGGCAAGAGCGATCAGCACTGACGCGTCGGCTACGATCACGGTGCACCCACGGGACGGTCTCTACTGTCCGATGTGATGCTAACGAATTACGCAAATGTTTTCAACCTTCCCGGCCGCACGTTTGACGTCGGCCGTGGTTCGCACCCAGGACGATCCCAGTCAGCTTGTCCCACCGCTCGAAAAAAAAATCGACGTCCTCGAGTGCCTGGCTCGGACTGCCTTGACTCTCGGGCTATTCTTCGCGCGGGGGGCCCTCCCCGCTGCCGACGAGCTCCGCGCCCGGAACCCGCAGCTCCGATGACAACCAGTTCTGACCGTCGGCAGGGTCGAGCCCGTACGGAACGATTACCGCGGTCAATAGAGTGTCCGAAGGAATCCACCATAAGGGTAACGAGGCCGAGAACGAGAGCTCGCGCTTCGCGAGAAACGTCTCGAAGGGTGCTCGCTCGCTGGTCGTTCCCGACGGCGTCAGAAAGCTCGGGGTCGAGTCACCGGTCCAGTTGAAAACGAGATAGACGTCGACCAGCTGCTCCACTTCCGTCGGCGCCGTGAACGAGAGCTCCAGAGTCTTGTTGCCTCGCTCCAGCCGCCAGCCCGATGAGGTGGGCTCGAAGCTGACCCGCCCGACGAAGATTTCGGAGGAGGTAACCGTGCCCGACGAGTCGGGACGATAGTCGCTCCACGCCGCGTACACTCGGCCTTCAGCCGCGGCGAGCCCCTGATAGTCGCCGTACTGGAAGCCACTCGATCGCGCGAAGCTGCTCTCTGAGGACAGGCGTACCGAGGACTCCCATGAGAGGCCCTCGTCAGTGGAGCGGTTCAGGTACGTGTCGGTGCCGAGGCGGGTGGGAGCGATCCGCGAATCCTTGTAGGCCACATAGACGGTTCCATCCCGAGGATCGACGTCGAGCCAGGAAAAATACT
>DASPGQ010000721.1 GCA_035620555.1 Vicinamibacteria bacterium | reverse complement strand
CACCGCCGTCCGCCCGTCGCACCCCCCTTCGGTGTCCACGGGC
The DNA here is from genome assembly GCA_035620555.1 of Vicinamibacteria bacterium. Lineage (NCBI taxonomy): Bacteria > Pseudomonadati > Acidobacteriota > Vicinamibacteria > Vicinamibacteria bacterium. The sequence continues at coordinate 2,164 of DASPGQ010000721.1, read as the reverse complement.
AGCATGCCGTAGAGCTTCGACACGGTGAGGTCGGTGTCGCCGATCATCGGGTAGTTTGGGGCGAATCCCTGGGTGTCCTTGATGTCGGTGGCCCACTTTGCGTGGTTGCCGACCGGATCGACGCTCAGGCCGATGATCTTCGTGTTGCGCCGGTCGAACTCGGGCTTGAGCTTTGCCATGTAGCCGAGCTCCGTCGTGCACACCGGCGTGAAGTCCTTGGGATGGGAGAAGAGGACGGCCCAGGAATCGCCGATCCAGTCGTGGAACCGAATGCGTCCCTCTGTCGTTTCCGCCGTGAAATCCGGGGCGATACTGCCAATCTGCAAGTTCATTTACCAGCCTCCTGCCGAAGGAGCAAGTGTTTGCGATCGCAGGCGGGCTCGTCAACTTGCGGGTGACGATGGCGATGGAAGGGAGGAACGAGCCCCGAGCCCCGGATTGTTCGTTGTATAATCAAAGATTCCTGCGACTGCGGCGCGGTTCCGCCATGCGGAGAGGTACCGAAGTGGTCGTAACGGGGGCGCCTCGAAAGCGTCTTGTCCGCAAGGGCACGTGGGTTCGAATCCCACCCTCTCCGCCAATAACTCATTTAGAATAAACTAGTTACTGGCTCTACTTTCGAACTGTGTCTGTTTGTACCTGCCGGCCTCGTAACGCGGGTGCCTACCCCCACCGCGTGGAGCATCTCTGCGGGATCTCGCAGGGCTACAATTGACCTGAGCAGCCTGCTGTGACCATCGAACGGAATCGCGCCGAGATTCTCCGTATCGCCGCGCGCCACGGCGCGCGGACCGTGCGCGTGTTCGGTTCCGTCGCCCGCGGCGAGGACCGGCCGGACAGCGACGTCGACCTTCTGGTCGACATGGACGACGACCGATCGCTGCTCGATCTCGTCGGTCTCGGCCAGGACTTGCAGGAACTACTCCAGCGGAAGGTCGACGTCCTGACCGACGAGAGCATCCATCCAGCTGTTCGACCGCGGATCGCCGGCGAAGCCCGCGAGCTGTGAAGGACGAGCGCGTCTACCTGGGGCACATCCGGGACGCCATCAACGACATCAAGGCCTATGCATCTGGCGAGGAGGCGTTCCTTGCCGACCGGATGCGGCAGGATGCGATCATCCGAAAGCTCGAGATCATCGGCGAAGCGGTCAAGCGACTCTCGGACGAAACCAGGGCTCGACGGCCTGAGATTCCGTGGAAGCAGATCGCTGGCATGCGGGACCGCCTGACCCACGACTAATTCGGTGTCGACCTCGGCTTGGTGTGGCGAGTAGTGGACCGCGACCTCACGTCGCTTCAGGTCGCGGTGATCGCCTTGCTGATGGGGCCAGAAGACGGTTCGGTCGACAACCCACGCTGACCTGGGGCGGTGCCCTTGCGATGCGCGTACTCGAAGTCTCGGCGCCGCCCCCATGACGCCAAGTGCAGCTTCCTAGCCCTCGCGCTGCCGTCGACAACCATCTTGCAGATGCCCATCTTGAATCTTCGAGACGACCACAATCAACGTTGCGCTCGCTTCGGTCCGGCATGCTATTTCTCCTCCACCCCCATCGCGTCGCGTGGCGCGGCTAACGACTCATCACCAGCTGCCGCATCGGTTCGGGCGCGGTGAAAATGGAGCGGATCTCGCAGGCTTTGCAGCTCCCGGTAGTAGTAGAGCGGGGTTGGCCGATTTCGTGTGAATGTGAGCTTCTTGAGAAACTCGATTTCCTCCGCGGTCGCATCGCCCGCCAGAGATGGATCCTGCAGGAAGGCCTGGAGCCCCGGCTCTTCGTTGACGGGTGGGACGGGTTCCCGTTCCACGAACTCAAATTTTTTCGGGTGCCCGGTCGCCAGGCGGCGGTTCAGGACGATCTCCATCGCGAACGTCGTGAGGTCGATGTCCCACGATTCGATCAGCGGATCCAAAAACGTGACGCAATTCTCGGGCGAAACGTTGAAGACATCCGTTTCCAGGAACTCAAGCACCATGACCCGCATGTGCTCGTAGCTTCTGTCGCTGAGTCGAGCGACGAGACGGAGCCAGTTTTCATCTTTCAACTCCTGTTTCGTCAGTCGCTTGGCAACGTCCAGCAGCTTCTGGGTGACGAGGCGTTCGAGCGCGCCAAAGGGCTCCCTCTCGAACATCGCACGGATGGGCTGCGCGTTTCCGGAAGCGTACT
>DASPGQ010000720.1 GCA_035620555.1 Vicinamibacteria bacterium | reverse complement strand
AATCATGTTCGACACTCCGACCGTTCCGTGCATCCTGGACCCGAGTACCAGGGAGATGGGTTTTTCCTGATGATCAGGGTTCGCCGGGGACTCGACGTACCCATCTCGGGCGCTCCCGATCAAACGATCGTATCGGGACCCCGGGTGCGTGAAGTCGCGCTATTGGGGGACGACTACGTGGGGATGAGGCCCAGGATGCACGTCGAGCTCGGCGAGCGCGTCAAACTGGGTCAGGCACTGTTCTCCGACAAGAAGACGCCGGGGGTTCAGCACACCTCTCCCGCCTCAGGACGGGTCGTGGCGATCCACCGAGGCGCCAAACGCAAGTTCGAGTCGATCGTCATCGCGCTCGACGGTGACGACGAAGAAACGTTCGAGTCGTTCTCCGGCGTTCCGCCACGCGACGCCGTGCGGCGCAACCTCGTAGCCTCCGGTCTCTGGACGGCGCTGCGGACCCGGCCTTTCGGCCGGGTACCGCCGCCGGAGTCGGTGCCGCACTCGATATTCGTGACCGCCATCGATTCCCGTCCACTCGCCGCCGATCCGGTTGCCGTCCTCGAAGGCCTCGGCGGCAAGCGCGACGAGCTCGTGCGGGGACTGGAAGCGCTGGCCCGTCTCACCGACGGACCGGTCTATCTGTGCCGGCGTCCGGGAGCGTCGTTTCCCGGGGAGGATGTCGAGAGAGTCTCGGTGCGAGAGTTCGAAGGGCCGCATCCAGCTGGCCTCCCTGGCACCCACATCCATTTCCTCGATCCGGTGAGCGAGCGCAAGACCGTCTGGCACGTCAACTATCAGGACGTCGTCGCCATCGGGCATCTGTTCCTCACCGGACGCGTCTGGGTCGAGCGCATCGTGGCATTGGGAGGCCCGCCGGTTCAGAGCCCGGCGCTTGTCCGAACCCGCCTCGGCGCGAGCACCAGCGACCTTCTCGCCGGGCGGCTCGCGGACGGGCCCGTCCGCGTCGTTTCCGGATCGGTCCTCGAGGGCCGGACCGCGGCCGGCGTCCACGGGTTTCTCGGTCGTTATCACCTGCAGGTCTCGGTGATCTCGGGTGTGCGGGCGCGACCGTTCCTGGACTGGCTGCGACCCGGCTTCGACAAATTCTCCGTGAAGCCCGTTTTCGCATCCGCCCTCGTAAAACCAAAACGGCGTTTCGACTTCACCACTTCGTCGGAAGGAGAGCTCGGCCCGATCATTCCCGTCGGTTGCTACGAGAAAGTGGTGCCTCTCGACTTGGTGCCCACTGCGCTTCTCAAAGCGATCGCCGTCGGCGACGTCGACCGCGCTCGGGCGCTCGGCTGTCTCGAGCTCGACGAAGAGGATCTGGCCCTCTGCGGATTCGTCTGCCCGGGTAAGAACGATTACGGTCCGCCTCTTCGCAGCGTTCTCGGCACCATCGAAAAAGAAGGTTGATCCCGGTGAAACGGCAGCTCCTCGCCCTCCTCGAGAAGTCGGCCAGAAGCTTCCTTCGCTCGCCGGGACGCGAGACTCGGGGCGCGCCTCACGTGCGCGACGCCATCAATCTCCGGCGCATCATGCTCGTTTTCGTCGTGGCGCTCATTCCCGCTCTTTTCATGGCGATATGGAACACCGGTTATCAGGCCAACCTCGCGATGGCAAGAATCGATCTCGCCGAGGCTCCGGGCTGGCGCGGCAGGGTTCTGAGTGGTCTCGGCTACGACGCCGACGACCTCTGGGCCAACCTCGCGCACGGAGCGCTCTATTTCGTTCCCGTGTACCTGGTTACCCTGTTCGTCGGCCGCGCCTGGGAGCTCCTGTTCGCCTCGGTCCGCAGGCGACCTCTCAACGAAGGCCTTTGGGTCACGGGCCTCCTGTTCGCCCTGAGCCTTCCGCCGCTCATCCCGCTCTGGCAGGTCGCGCTCGGCATCAGCTTCGGGATCGTGATCGCGCAGGAGCTCTTCGGCGGTTACGGCCGGCACATCCTGCATCCCGCTCTCGTCGGTCGCGCCTTCCTCTACTTCGCCTACGCGAACGACATGTCGGGAGATAGAATCTGGGTCGCGGTGGACGGCTATTCCCGGGCGACGCCGCTGTCCGCACTGCAAGCCACCGCCCCGGAGATCGGGATGGATGTCATCGAGCCCAGCTGGACGGAGGCGTTTCTCGGTACGATCGGGGGCTCGATGGGCGAGACCTCGACGCTGGCCTGTCTCATCGGAGCGGTGGTTCTGATCCTGACCGGGATCGGATCGTGGCGCATCATGCTCTCCGCGTCCGCCGGCGCCGCGAGCGCGGCCGCCCTTCTCGTGCGAGGCGGGAGCGAGACCAACGCGATGTTCGTCCTGCCGCCGGAGTGGCACCTCGTTCTCGGAGGATTCGCTTTCGGCGTGGTGTTCTTCGCCACGGATCCCGTGACCTCGGCGCAGACGAATCCCGGACGCTGGATCTATGGATTTCTGGTGGGCGCGCTCGCCGTCCTGCTGCGCGTCACGAATCCCACATATCCCGAGGGAACCATGATGGCGATCTTGCTCGCGAGCGTCTTCGCGCCTCTCATCGACTGGTTCGTGGAGCAGAGAAACATCGAGCGGAGAGCGCGCCATGGCTAGGGCATCTACGCTGAAGACCTTCGTGGTGGCTCTTCTGATCGCACTCTCCTGCGCCGGATTGGTCTCGGTGACCGCGGTAGGGCTCGTGGACCGTGTGCAGGCCAACAAAGATCGAGAGCGGCTCGCCAACATGCTGCTCGCCGCGGGAGTCGACGTTCCCGATGCCGTAGAGTTTCGTATCGTCGAGCTGGACACGGGCGAGTACGTCTCATCGGCGGATATCGGAACCGGAACGTACGATCAGAGGGAGGCGGCGAGCGACCCCGGGCTCAGCGACCCGATTCCAGCGGATGACGATCTCGCGGAGATCGGCCGACGCGAGCGCTACGCCTACGTGGGCCTCATCCGTGAAGGCGAGCGCCTCGACCGGCTCATCCTTCCCGTGCGGGGCTTGGGCTACGGAGGGATGATACACGGCATCGTCGTCCTCGACGGCGATCTGACTACGGTGCGCAACCTCTATTTCACCGAGCATGAGGAGACGCCCGGCCTGGGCGCGGAGATCACCGAGCCGAGCTTCCGGGCCCGGTGGCCGGGCAAGCGCATCTACGACGAAGACGGCGAGGTCCGTATCGAGGTGGTTCGAGGGGCGGTCGACCCGGACTCGGCCGAAGGCCAGTACCAGGTGGAGGGGATCTCGGGTGCCACGATCACCTCGGAGAGCGTCACGCTCCTGTTGCAGTACTGGTTCGCTGCGAGCGGATTCGAGACATACCTCGAGAGACTGCGTCGCGAGAGGGGGGATGGTGGCTGAGCCCAAAGCGCGTGACGTCTTGTGGGAGCCGATCCTGGATCGCAATCCCGTCATGATCCTCATCCTCGGCATTTGCTCCGCCCTCGCGGTCACGACGAAGCTCGAGACCGCCGTCGCCATGTCGCTCAGTGTCATCGCGGTGATGGCCGGCTCGAGCGCTACCCTCAGTCTCATCCGGCACCACGTGCCCGACACCATCCGCATGTTCGCGCAGATCAGCATCATCGCCACGCTGGTGATCGTCGTCGACCAGATCCTTCAAGCTTTCTTCTGGGACCTCTCGAAGCAGCTCTCGGTGTTCGTCTCGCTCATCGTCACCAACTGCATCGTCATGGGCCGAACCGAAGGCTTCGCGTTGAAGCACCCCCCGAGGCTCAGCGTCCTCGACGCTATCGGCAACGGGTTTGGATACAGCCTCGTCCTTCTCGCCGTCGCCTTCGTGCGCGAGCTCTTCGGAAGCGGCAAGCTGTTCGGCTACGAGATCCTCAGACTTCACGCCGAGGGCGGCTGGTACGTGCCCAACGGTTTCATGACCAAGGCGCCGGCGGCCTTCCTCCTCATCGCGTTTCTCATATGGGCTCTCCGGAGCTTCAATCCCGAGCAGAAGGAGCGTTAGGCATGGAACATCATCTCGACCTCATCGTCCGAGCCGTGTTCATGGAGAACCTCGCCCTCGCTTACTTCCTCGGCATGTGCACGTTTCTCGCGGTCTCGAAGAACGTGAAGACGGCGCTCGGCGTGGGAGCGGGGGTCGTCGTCGTGCAGACGATCACGGTGCCGTTGAACAACGTGATTTACCACGGGCTGCTCAAGCAGGGCAAGACGTTGCTGCCGCGGGTGAGCGAGCTCGACCTGACCTTTCTGGGACTCATCGTGTACATCGGCGTGATCGCGACCATGGTTCAGATCCTCGAGATGGTGCTCGACCGATTCTTTCCCGCCCTGTACAACGCCCTGGGCATCTACCTGCCGCTTCTCACGGTGAACTGCGCCATCCTCGGCGGGACGCTCTTCATGGTCGATCGCGGATACGGTTTCGGCGAGAGCGTGGCCTACGGTTTCGGAACCGGGACGGGATTCGCCATCGCGATCGCGGTGTTGGCGGGCATTCGAGAGCGCATGACCTACAGCGAGCCGCCCGCGGGTCTCCGTGGGGTCGGGATGGCTTTCCTCGTCACCGGGCTCATGTCGCTGGCTTTCCTGGCGTTTACCGGAATCCAGTTGTGAGCCTCTGGCCATGAACGAGATCACCGTCGCCATGGGCATGTACGCGAGCATCGTGCTCGTTCTCGTCGGGCTCACGGTGCTGGCGAAGACGACGCTGATTCCTGGCGGAGACGTCACCATCCTCGTCAACGATCAGCGAGAGCTCACGACATCACCAGGCGGAAAACTACTGAGCGCACTCGAGGAGAACGGGATATACCTCGCCTCGGCATGCGGCGGCGCGGGCACCTGCGGACAATGTCGAGCCCGGGTCCTGAAGGGTGGGGGGTATATCCTGCCGACCGAGTTGGCTCACATGACCAGGCGCGAGGCCAAGGGGGGATGGCGCCTGGCGTGCCAGGTCCCGGTAAAGGAGCACCTGGACGTCCGGGTCCCGCCAGAAGTCATGGAGTCCCGGAAATGGGAGTGCCGGGTGAGATCGAACGACAACGTCGCCACGTTCATCAAGGAGCTCGTCCTCGATCTCCCCGAGGGGGAATCGGTGCCTTTCCGCGCCGGCGGATACATCCAGGCCGAGTGCCCCCCTCACACCGTCTACTACCGGGACTTCGATGTTCCGCCCGCCTATCGCGAGGACTGGGACAAGTATCACATGTGGCGCTACGTCTCGAAGGTGGACGAGCCGGTCACCCGGGCCTACTCCATGGCGAACTATCCCGGGGAGAAAGGCATCATCCTGCTCAACGTGCGTATCGCATCACCGCCCCCTTCGGCTCCCGAGGGTACGCCTCCCGGCAAGATGAGCTCCTACCTCTTCAGCCTCGGCCCCGACGACAGGCTCACCATCTCGGGACCCTATGGGGAGTTCTTCGCCAAGGACACCGACGCCGAGATGCTCTTCATCGGCGGGGGAGCGGGTATGGCGCCGATGCGATCGCACATCTTCGACCAGTTCGAACGACTCCACACGAAGCGGAAGGTCAGTTTCTGGTACGGCGCGCGCAGCCTGAAGGAGGCTTTTTATCAAGAGGATTTCGACAGGATCCAGAGAGAGCACGAGAACTTCTCCTGGCACCTCGCTCTCTCCGAGCCCCGCCCCGAGGACAACTGGACGGGACCTACGGGCTTCATCCACCAGGTGGTGCTCGACCGATACCTCGTGGATCATCCCGCTCCCGAGGATATCGAGTACTATCTTTGTGGACCTCCACTGATGGCCCACGCCGTGGTCGCCATGCTGGACGAGCTCGGCGTCGAGCCGGAGAATATCCTGTTCGATGATTTCGGTTAGATGATTGTTTTTGGAATCGCCTTCGTCGCCTTCCTGCTCGCGCTCGGGGTTCTTTTTGGCCTCGAGGGCAATTGTGCCGGAAGCTGCGACGGATCGGACGAGCCGCGGTGCGATTTCTGCCCCCAACGGCGTGCCGAGGATGCCCGGAATGGAGGGCGACGATGAGATCGACTCCGACGGCGCACGAGTCGAAGACGATGAGGCAGGTCCCCAAAGTGAGGGACGTCATGCGCCGAGACTTCGCCATCGTGCGACCCGAGACGTCGCTGCGGGACGTGGCCAAGCTGCTCCTGAGAAGGAAGGTCCCGGGAGCCGCTGTCATCGACAGGACGAAGCGCTTCCAGGGGTTCTTGTCGACGCAGGGGCTGATGCGCGCTCTGGTCGATTTCTTGAACGAGGAGATTCCCGTCGGTCCCATCCAGTCCTATCTGGATCCCGTGACGCCGGTACTTTCGGAGGAGTCGTCGCTCATGGCAGCCGTCCACGCGTTCGTGAAAGGGGATCGGGCCAACCTTGCACTCCCCGTCCTCCGAGGCGAGCGCCTCGTCGGCATCGTCACTCGGCTCGACGTAGTTCGTGCCATGATGGACTACTTCGCGGGTGGGAAGGACACGAGCCCGGGGACGCTCTACATCAGCGCGCTGAAGAAGATGGACGAGAAGCCACCTTTCGAGAGCTGAAGTGGAAGCCAAGAAGGAGGAGACGATGACAATGAGGGTCGTTCTGGTCGCTGTTTCGTCATCGGCCGTGCTTTTCGGCGCGACGTTCTCCGCCAACGCGCAAGAGGCGGGAAAAGAGGCCTTCCTCTCGAACGGCTGCAACCGCTGCCACGCGGTCGAATCGCAAGGGATCGAGGCGACGGCGCAGTCGAAACGAGTCCGAGGACCGGATCTGAGCAAAATCGGGGAAAGCCGGGATGCCGAGTGGCTTGCGAAGTACATCGAGAAGGAAGTCCAGGCCAACGACAAAGACCACCCCGTGGCGTGGAAGGGCGATAACGAGGCTCTCGAGGCGATGGCGACCTGGCTCGCGTCGCTCAAAACGGGAACCTGAGGTCCGATCGATCCTTACAGCTTGCGCGCAGTTGCTCGCACCGCGCTCCAAGCTAGCATCGTCCACAGCGCGAAATCCCGCAATTCCTGTGGAGTATTCCGCCTATGAAGCGAAATCAGCGGGTGGAGATCGACGATCACATCGGTACCAGCGCACAACTCCTTCCGCATGTGCCCTTTGGCGCCGGGGATCGACTCTCCACGAGACGGAGGCGAGGAGCGCGGCGCAGGCACGCTCGTTGCACTACACAACATTAGTTGGCGAGCGCGTCTGCTAGGTGGGCGCGGCGGCACGAGGAGGCCTTATGTCCGTAACCACGCTAGACCGTGTGACCGTTGAAGGGCAAGTGAGCCGCGGCTTCGAGGCCGTGCGCGAGGCTTTTGCCGACAACTTCGAACGCCGACATGAGCTAGGTGGCGCCTGCTGCGTGTACCTGGATGGTGAAAAAGTTGTCGATCTCTGGGGAGGGATTCGCAACAAGACGACGGGCGAGCCCTGGGAACGGGACACGATGGTCGTCGTCCATTCGGCCACCAAGGGCCTCGCGGCGATGACCCTCGCAATCGCGCACTCGCGCGGCTGGCTGGACTACGAAGAGCCGGTCGCCAGGTACTGGCCCGAGTTCGCGCAGAACGGCAAGGAGACGATCACCGTGCGCCAGCTCCTCGCGCACCAGGCCGGTCTGTTTGCCTTCGACGAGTCAGTCGATCAGAGTGTGGTCGCGGACCTGGATCGGTTGGCCGCGGTGATGGCCCGTCACAAACCGGCATGGGAGCCCGGCACGCGACAGGCCTATCACGGGCTGACCCTCGGGTTTTACGAAGGTGAGTTGATGCGACGCCTGGACCCGCGGCACCGGACCTTGGGGCAGTTCTTTCAGGACGAGATTGCATCACGTCTTGGAGAGGACTTCTACATCCGGCTCCCCGAAAACATCCCGAACGCTCGCCTCGCCACCCTTTCACCTCCGGGCATGATCAAGATGCTGATCGGATTTCGCCCGGTGCGACTCCTGGTAGAGGGGCTGAATCCCCGTTCGAATATTTCTCGCGCGCTCGCCGTGAATCCTGGTACGTCGGTCTATCTCGATGAGTCGCGTGTGTACGCGCGCAATCTGGAGGTGCCGGCCGGAGGCGGCGTCGGCACCGCGCGCGCGATCGCGCACGCGTACAGCGTCTTCGCCACCGGAGGACGTGAGCTGGGGCTGCGAAAAGAGACCCTGGACTTGCTGGCCGCGCCGGCGGTTCCTGCCACGCGCGGGTTTTACGACGAATGCCTCAAGGGCGAGGTGCAGTTCTCGCTTGGCTTCATGAAGCCAT
>DASPGQ010000719.1 GCA_035620555.1 Vicinamibacteria bacterium | reverse complement strand
GCGACTTGCGCGGAAATGTTGCGTCGTCACGAGGATCGTGCGGTCGAGGCTAATGGCAGCCCGATTGTGGTCGAGGATCCTCCATCCCTGCATCTCGAGATCTACAATGGGTGGATCGGACGACTTCTCCGATCGCGTCAGCTCGCCGCAAGTGGCTCCTCGGCCAGAATCCCCATCGGACACGTGCTTGGAGCGGTGTTCCGGGTGATGGCCGCCTGGTTTCACTGAAGCGTCTTCAACCCGGTGTGTTCGGGCTTGCAAAGTTGCGCCTGGAACACGTTATGACACCCTGGAGCGAACCACGCTCTGGTGAAACCAAGAGAGTCCGTGCTGGAATGAGCGATCAGGTTGGAATCGCGGCTAGACGGGTTTTTCGGCGCGGAACGTCACCGAGCGGACGATTCCCAGAAGCTCTTCGACGCGAGCTCCCGACTCTTCGAGGACCATGCGGACGTCATCCGGGAGGTTGTTGCCCAGGGCGGCGAGGAAGTCCACGTCCGCCAGCACCTCGATGTTTCTCAGCCCCTCTGCGCGCACGATTTCGAAGTAGCGCTCGCGCTGGAGCGCGCCGGCAAGGCAACCGACATAGGCCAAGATACTCTTCTGCAGAGCATCCGGTAGGTTTCCATCGAGCACGATATCGGACACGACCAGACGCCCACGCGGTTTGAGCACACGGTAAATCTCGCGGAAGACGGCTGCTTTGTCGGGGACGAGATTGATGACGCAGTTACTGGTAACGGCATCGATCGTGGCGTCGTCGATGGGGAGGGACTCCAGACGGCCTTCCCGGAACTCGACGTTCGTATAGCCCCCCTTGATCGCGTTGGCGCGGGCCCGGGCGAGCATGTCCGGCGTCATGTCGACGCCGAAGACCCGCCCCGTAGGTCCCACGAGATGCGCCGCAAGAAAGACGTCGATGCCACCACCCGATCCGAGATCGAGAACGGTCTCACCGGCTCGGAGGCCGAGCCTCTCCACCGGTGCCCCGCACCCGAGACCCAGATTGGCTTCCTCCGGAATCGACGCGAGCTCTTTCGCGTCGTAGCCGATCTCGACAGTGCCGCACGAGATCGGTACGGGACCGCAGCAGCCGGACGTCTCCCGGGCGATGCGGCCGTACCGCTCCTTTACCTGATCCACGATTCCTTCGGATGCGGGTTTGTCCATTGGAGAGTCTCCTTCTTCAATTGGATTTTCCATGCTCGCGCCCCGCACCGCAAGCCCCGAGACCTCGTCTGGAAGTGGGCCTCGATTCGCTCATAACGAAGAGCGGCGCTAGGGGGCTGTTCAAGCGACAGTGAGGAAGTCCGGGAGTGCAAAGATCCTCCGGCGCCGCAGCGGTTCTGGACCTTGCTCCTCGCACATTCTACGAGTCCGGGGCATCGAGGCCGCAGCTCGAACGAGGAAGATCGGTTGGGGGGCGGGCGGAACGATGCGGGTCCAGTCGGGTGCGCGCTCGCCGGCTCGTTCGGCTAATAGCTCCACGACCGAGGCGGCAATCGCCATCTCTCGCGGATCCTCGATGGAAGGCGCGTCGACTCGGGACCATTCGACACCGGCGCGCCCTGCATCGGCTACCCATTGCCGCGCCGCCAGAGCATCGAAGTTTGTCAGCGCCCGAACGAGGTCAACGATGTCCACTCTCGGCCTCCCACAGATCGGCAAAAGCATACTGAGCCTTGAGCTCCCGGCCGGGCACGAGCAACGGCTCGACCATCGCCCAGACTTCCTCCTTTGTGCCGGACAGCTTGGACAAAAGAAGACGTGCGTCGCTGATATCGACGTCATCGCGCCACGCCGAAAGCTTCATCGCAAGAAGCTGTCGGGGCGCAGCCGCGCGAACCACAAGGGTTTCCGTCTCGAGAATGAGCTCTCCCGGAGCAATGTCAACCAGATAACCCTTGGCGGCATCGTTCATCCAGTCCGAAGGGAGGTCCATTTCCAGCGCCACCGTGCGTGCAGCCCGAAGGATGGTGCGCGTCTGCTCGGGTGCAACTGCCAGCACGTCCACGTCCTTGGTCGCCTCTCGCGCGTTGTAAAGCATAACGAGCGCAGCTCCGCCGAAAAGCACAAGCTCGAAGCGAGACCCCTCACCTCTGAGGTGCTCCGCCAGCCGTTCGAGCGCACGTCGAATCGTGTCCCTCGAAAGAAGCTCCATTGTCTGAATGATAGCCCGGCGAGATCGGGAAGAGCCACTACGGATCGATCTCGATAGCCTCTGGACGGACCATGGCTCCCGTTTCGTCGGTCTCGACTTCGCCGCGCGCCATATACCGCTTCTCCGGTCAACGCCGAACACCCGAGGTCAGCCGACTGAAATCGAGGATCCGATCTGATACCGTAGCTCCCATGCCGGACGTCGGTCTGACGCATGTGGCGCTTCCCGTTCGGGATCCTCGAAAGTCCGTGGCCTTCTATCAAAAGTACGCCGCGATGGAGGTCGTGCACCGTCGCGTCGACGCCGATGACGGCATCGAAGTCGTGTGGCTGAGCGATCGCACGCGTCCCTTCGCCGTCGTTCTTCTACAGAGCGAAGAGGTCACGCATCCTTTGCGGCCCGACGGTCATCTCGGAGTGGGCTGTGCCAGCCGAGAGGATGTCGACCGTCTCTGTCGCCTGGCGAAGAGCGAGGGAGTTCTACTGATGGGACCCAAGGACTCCGGCTACCCCGTGGGGTACTGGGCACTCTTGAAGGACCCGGACGGACACACGCTGGAGATTGCCTTCGGCCAGGAAGTCGGGCTGACCGTGGAAGGGGTATGAGACGGACCAGGCTGGCTGCACTTTCATGAGCCAGGGAGAGGTTTCGCCGGTGAGGCGAGAAAGGCAGTGAGATCATGAGCAAGCTGCAATTGTTCCTGCCCTGTGTGAGCGCGTTCGCGGTTGCGGCGGGAGCCGCGCAACTCGAGCGCGTCGCTCCTGAGACCGAGGTCCCTTCGGTCTCCGTCGACGAGCTGGTGCGCGCCAGCGGGGAAAAAGGTCTTGCGCCTCTGGTCATCGACGTACGGCTCGAGGAAGACTTCGACGCCGACCCGGTTCTCATCCCCGAAGCGACGTGGCGCGATCCGAACGCGATCGACTCGTGGGTCCAGGAGCTATCACCCGAGAGGCCCGTCGTCGTCTACTGTGTGCGGGGGCATTGGGTCAGCCAGTCGGTCACCAAGAAACTCCGTGACATGGGGTTGAACGTCGCGCAGCTGACGGGCGGCATCGAGGCGTGGAAAGCGTCGGGGAATCCAACGACGAAAGCGACGCGTTAGCGTGACCTGTGCGGCGGAAAGCGTCACGCTCTTTCGATAACGACCTCGCCGCCACTTCCGATCCCGGTGAGACGGTTCACGTTGCCGGTGACACGTCCTACAGGATTGACCGGGCTTGCGGCCCGTGGCTCGTCCGCCGAGGAAGCGGGCGTAGGACCCCAAAAGATGCACAGCGCACGTCCCGGCGGCCAATAAGCGAGCTCCCCAACCTCCATAACCTCCCGAGCGTCTGGTTCCGTTTCCGCGCGCACGGGGATCTCGAAATAGATTTCGTCACCCCATCGCTGGGCGGCGGCTCGAATTGGAAGCGCATCGAGAATGAGCGATGCCGTCTCCGAACGGTTCAGCTCCGCCTTGAGCTCCACAGCTCCGATGCGAAGACGGATCTTCCGAAGCTCCATTTTGACTCCTCTTCAGAACTGCATGGCTTCGTGGTCGGGACTGCCACACGATAACTTGTAGCGAACGGCCCCATGCCATCGACGCGTCGGATTGTACCCACGCGGCGATGGGATGGGACACCATCCCTTTGCAGTTTCCGCTACGTATCGTCCTTCGGGATGATTACGAGGCCGACGGTGTTCGTGCTGCTCTGATGTATGACCAGGTTCCCTTCGGGGGTTGCTCTCATGTGCCGGATGATGCCGATCCCGGAGGGAATGGTCCAGCTCTGGAACCTCTCGGTTTTCGGGTCGAACCGAACGAGCGCATCCGGACGTTGGTTCGACTCGTTGTACCAGATGATGTCGTCGATGATCTCGATGGCGTAGGGGTGCGATTGGGGCCCGCTCGGCGACGGCCACTCTTTGACATCGCCGGTCTCCGGGTCGAGCCGGCCCAGATAGCCGCGCCCGGAATCCGCGTACCAGATCATGTCGTCGCTCGTGATCGCGAGCCGCCGAATATAGGTTCCCTGAGGCGCGTCCGGCTCCGGTGTCGGGTACTCACGGATTTCCCAGGAGTCGGGATTGACCCGCGCGAGCTTGTTGGCTCCGCGGTAGGCGATCCAGATCGTACCCCGGGAGTCTTCCTTGATCCCGTATGGGCGCGCCCTCTCCGTCGGCAAAGTCATCAGTTTGATATCGCCGGTATCGGGAACGAGGCGACCGAGCATGTTGCTGTTCTGGAGAGTGAACCAGAGATCCCCGCTCTCGGTGAAGATCGGCGTGTGAGGGTCGCGCGCTGCAGGATCGGGCATCGGATAGATCTTGATCTCCTCGGTCTTCGGATCGAGCATCCCGATCGTGGCATTGCCGTTTCCCGTGTACCAGATGTTGCCGTCCCGGTCGTCGATGATGCTGTGCGGCTTTGCCTTGGGGTCCAGTTTGTACTCTTGCATCTCGCCGGTCTTCGGGTCGAGCCGTCCGATGAGACTACCGTACATCCCCGCCCACCAGATCGTGCCATCGGGAGTCTGAAGTGGATCGCGAGGCCGTTGCCCGAGAGTGGGCACGTTCCATTCCTGAAAGGTTATTTTCGTATCCCCGGCTACCAGAGTTGGGCGACGGTCGAAGCTTTGCGGAAAGTTCGCCGCCAAGTACTGGGTAATCTCTGTTGCCGAGCCCTCTGGGAGCTCCATCATCTTGCTGATGACGTTCTGCCATTGCTCGTGGGTGTAACCGGTGGAGCGGGTTATCAGGTTTGCCGGGTGGCATGTCACACAAGCGCGCTGGACCTGATCTCTGCCAGCGCCCTCCGGCAGCTCATTCCCTTGCGCGAAGACACCTCGACCGACGGGAAGCAGCATCGTTACCAGAAGAGCAAGACGTAACGATTGAAACATGATCCCTCCTTCCAATGGTTCATCGTGCTGGGTTCTTTTCGCTAGAAGCGGCAGACGTAGTCTACCCTCGTCCCGACCCTCGTAGCTATCGTACGGTCGCCGGCTCTCACGATTCGATTGAGAGAAGGCTCGACGCACCAGTCTGCAACCCGGAGAGGGGGAGTGTACTCACCGACAGGACTCGAGAGCCTGAAGGGCGCGCTCCACGTCCTCCAGGGTGTTGTAGAGATGCGGCGAGAAGCGCAAGTTCCCCCTTCGATAGGCAATGTCGATTCCGTGGTCCTGCAGCCCCCGGTGGATCGCTTCGTTTCGGGTCCGATCCGCGTGAGAAGCGACCACGAGCGTGGAGCGCGAGTCGCCTCCGCGAGGGCTGAGGACGAGATAGCCGAGCGCCACAAGACCGTTGATGAGACGATCGAGGAGGGCGCCATCGTGAGCAGCGACCGCATCGATACCTTGCGCCAGGAGGTAGTCGACCGAAGCGGTCAGCGGCTCGAAATTGAAGAAGTTGGCGGTGCCGAAGATGTCGTATCGTCTCGCCCCGAGATCCTCTTTGACCATCGGAATCGAACTACCTCCTCCGAGCTCCTCGGCGGTCTGCATGGCGAGCCAGTACGCCTGGTTATAGCGAAGGGACGAGAGGAGTCGAGGTGTCATCCAGCAAAAGCCGGTTCCGTACGGTCCGCAGAGCCACTTGAAACCGACGCATACCACCGCGTCGACAGGAGCGCGCGTGACGTCGAGCGGCCGCGCTCCAAGAGCCTGGGAGGCATTCACGATGAACCAGACGCCGTGGGCATGGCAGCGGCGTCCGATGGCTTCGAGATCGATGGCCCGGCCGGTAAAAGA
>DASPGQ010000718.1 GCA_035620555.1 Vicinamibacteria bacterium | reverse complement strand
CCTGAAAGCTTCGTACGAGAAGCATCGATCCCGTGAGGACCACGAGAGCCAGCGCAATCTCCGAGACGACCAGCACGCGCCGCGACCTCTGCCGCGATCCTCCCGACGCTCGGAGCCCGCTCCCTCGCCGAAGCTGCGCGTAGAGCTCCCGAGACGACGCGTGGATTGCCGGTGCGAGACTGAGGAGGACGCCGCTCACAACCGATAGGCATGCGGCGAACACCCAGGTGCCCGGCTCGACCGACGGTTCGGGAACTCCGGCTGGACCCGCCGGGGCCGTCGCCACGAAGGCGTTCGTCAAAACGGTAGCGAGGAGCAACGCAAACGGTATGGCCAGCGCGCCTACGAGCATGCCCTCCCCCACCAAGGTCTCGACGATCCGGCGGCCGCTCGCGCCGAGAGTTCGGCGGAGAGCGATCTCATCGTCGCGTGCAGCTCCGCGTGCCAGACCGATGCCCGCGAGGTTCGTACACGCGAGGAGCCATAGGCTCGCGACCCCCGCGCCGAGAAGCACCAATCCTCCCCGTATGTCGCGCACCCACTGATCGTGCAAGCGGTTGACGACGACTCCCATCCGACCCTCGGAACCGAAGAACTCGCGCTCGATGCGCCTCATCACGACCTCGAGGTCCGCACGCGCTTCCTCGATCTCGACGTTCCGCTTCAGTCGACCGATGGTGAACAGCCAGAAGGCGTGTCTCGCGGTGCGAGCGTCTTCCTGGAGCGCCAACGGGGTCCAGAAATCTTGAAACTCCGGGATGCGAAAAGACGCGGGCATGACCCCCACGACGATGAACGGCGTCCCATCGAGCAAGATCCGCTCGCCGACGACCGAGCCTCTCCCACCGAAGCGCCGCTGCCACAACGCGTGGCTGAGAACGATGCGGTGGTCCGGAAACACGAAATCCGTTTCCGCAGAGAGATAGTCTCCCAGCTCGGGTGCCACCCCGAGCATCGGAAAGAAGTTCGGGGAGACGTTGGCTCCCACGAGGCGTTCGGGCTCTCCCCCCCCCGTCAAATGGTAGGTCTGGAGGTTGTACGCCGCGAGCGCGGCGAGCGTGTCGTTGCTGTCTCGAAAGTCGACATAGCTGGGATAGGACGTGACGTCTTCCAGATAGCCTTGCGCATCGTTTTTCAGCCACACCATCACGATCCGGTCAGGATCCTCGTACGGCAGCCGTCGCAGCAGCATCGCGTCGAGAATCGAAAAGATCGCGGCGGTGGCGCCGATGGCGCCCCCGAGCGTCAAGACGCTGAAGATCGTATAGGTCTTCGAGCGCAGCAGGCTCCGCACTATGAAGCGCACCTCGAGCCCGTACAGCATCACGATGCTCTTTTGGACGAAGTCCGTTGCGCCCGAGTTACTCCGGCACCGGCTCCGTCTCCGTGTCCGAATCCGAGCTTAGCATCGGCACGTGCGCGGCGCCACGAGTGGTGGCGCCCGATGCAATGAGTCCATTATTCCTCCGCTCGGGAGGTTCCCATGAAAGCTTTCGCGCGACGCTCGGTCCTGGTCATCGTTCTACTTTGCGCGGCATCGCTCGTTCTCGCGGGTGGAGCGGCTGCTCGCCAGCTCGTCACTCGCCGTTTCCGTCGAGTAAGGTGGCTTGCCCGTCAGCATGGTATACACCAGAGCACCCAGCGAATAGATGTCGGAGCGCACGTCGGGACGGGCGCCATGTTCGGTCTGTTCCGGCGCCATGTAAAAGAGCGTCCAAAGCTGAACCGGTCTCACTGCTGAGCCGGGCCTGGCCGAAGTCGGCGAGACGTATCTGGTTGCGGTCGTCGAGCAGTACGTTCGCGGGTCCTGAAGTTCCGGGTTGGCCGGCAACGGCGCAGATCTGCGCTGACTCATTGGTCTCGGTGCTTTGGGCCTCGGCGTCTTCGCATTCAAGAGAAATCAGGCGCCGCATATTCGCACATAACTTACCAATTATGGTAAATTACGGACGTGAAATTCGACGCGATCCGCCAGACCTTCCAAGACCGTCCGTTCTTCGAGACCAGGGAGTTGGCCATGTTGTTCGATGAACCCTCTTCCCAGATCCAGGCCCGACTTTCGCGATGGGTCAGCCAAGATCGGCTCATTCAGCTTCGGAGGGGGAAATACCTTCTGAGGCCCGCTGATCGACGACAGGAAGCTTCGCTCTACTTCGTGTCCAACTACCTTTACCGTCCATCCTACGTGAGTCTTCTCAGTGCGCTCGAATTCCACGGCCTGATCCCGGAGGCCGTCGGCGTCGTTCAAGCGGTAACCACCAGGCGCCGGAATCACTGGGAGACGCCTCTCGGTCGGTTTCACTACCAATCGCTGGATCGGAGTCGCTTCTGGGGCTACCGCGAGTACACCTCCACCCCCGTGACCCCGGTTCCCCTTCAGGCCAGGTTCCTTCTGGCCGTGCCCGAGAAGGCTCTCATCGACTTGTTCTACCTCTACCCCGGGGAGTGGACTCGGGAGCGCATCGAGGAGATGCGCTTTCAGAACCTGGACGAGCTGAGTCACGACCAGCTTCTGCTCGCGGCGGTCCGCTTCGAGAGCCCCAAGGTACGCCGCGCTGTCGACTTCCTGACGGAAGTCTTTCCTCTCCGAGGGTGTGAGTGAAGGATCAAGCGGTCGAGATCGCGAAAAGGGAGGCGACGGACCAGGCGAGGCGGAACCGGCTTCGCGAATACTTGCACCACGTCCTGCTCCGTCAGCTTTTCGAGCGAGACCTGCTGGACGAGCTCGTCTTCCACGGTGGCACCGCTTTGAGGATCGTCCACGACCTGCCCCGCTTCTCCGAGGATCTCGATTTCCACCTGGTCCGGCCCGATCCCGCATACGATCTCGACGTCGCACTCGACGGCATGCGCCGGGATCTCGAAAGCAGCGGATACCGGGTCCGACTGAAGCCGCGCCTCCAGGGCGCCGTACAATCGTGCATGGTGGTTTTCGAACGATTGCTGTACGAATGTGGCCTGAGCTCTCGTGAGAATCAGAAACTGAATGTCAGGTTGGAGGTGGACACGAACCCTCCTCCGAGTTTCCGTTTCGAGAAGAAGCTGGTCAACGTTTACCTGCCCTACGTCGTCCTGCACCATGACAAGCCGTCGTTCCTCGCGGGAAAACTGCATGCCGTCCTCCAGCGCAGGTTTGCCAAAGGAAGAGATTTCTTCGATCTCTTCTTCTATCTCAGCCGATGGCCGGAGGTTTCTCCGAATCTTCCGTATCTCAACCACGCCTTGAGACAGACTGGCTATCCGGGTCCACGGGTAACGGAAACGAACTGGAGGGAGCTGGCCGCATCGAGAGTGAAGGCTCTATCGTGGAATCAGGTCGAGAGAGACGTGGAACCGTTTCTTCTTCGCCCCGAAGATCGGAAGGCTCTCGATAAGTCGCTTCTGTTGAAAATGCTGGAATCCGCAGACCGCTGACCGAGCATTTTCCCTCTTGACGTACCAGACATTTGTCTGGTAACGTTCCACCATGCCGAAAACGCCCCCGGGAGAGACGAGAGAGCGCGTCTTCCAGTTCGTTCGAGAGCGGCTTCTCGAGGGCCGCCCTCCCACGGTACGGGAGGTGCAGCAGGCGTTTCGGTTCCGCGCCGTCGAGACGGCGCGGGCGCATCTCGAGGCCCTCATCCGAGAAGGGCGGCTTTCCAAGCGTGACGGCGAGTCGCGAGGTCTCGAGCTTCCTCTGCCCGAAGGGGCTCTTCCCTCGAGACTCGTTCCCATTCTGGGGCGGGTCCAGGCGGGAGATTTCTCGACGGCCGTCGAGGATCTCGAGGGATACGTGCCCATCGAAGCGAGCCTGACGAGCGAGGGGATCTTCGCTCTTCGCGTTCGTGGCGAAAGCATGTCCGGCGCCGGGATCTTTCCCGGTGATCTGGTTCTCGTTCGCCGACAAGCCGAGGCGCGTTCGGGCGATATCGTCGTCGCGCTGGTGGAGGACGAAGCCACCGTCAAGCGCCTGCGTCTTCGGGGTCGTCGCGTCGAGCTGTATCCGGAGAACCCCGATTTCGAGGTCCTCGTCCCCCCTCCCGAGGCGGTAACGATTCTGGGAAAAGTCATCGAGGTACGTCGACGACTTTGAGCGAACGATGGCGACACCGAGGCTGGTTTCGACGGGAGTTGCTTCTCTCGAAGCGGTTCCTCGCGATCGCCGAGACGTCTGGAGTCTCGCTTCCATGGAGGGGCGTCTCGTCGAGATATCGGGTCATCGCGCCGCGGCCAATCTCACCGCTGCCTTCGGACTCGTGCTGGAGGCACAGCGAAAAGACGAGCCCGTTGCCTGGGTAACGCTCGAAAAGAGCTCGTTTTTTCCTCCCGACGCCGCCGATTCGGGTGTCGATCTGAAAAGGCTCGCCGTGGTGCGCGTCTCCGATCTCCGCGCGGCGTCGAGAGCAACCGTAGAGCTGACCCGCTCCGGGGGGTTCGGGCTCGTCGTGCTAGACCTCGGACCCGAAGCTTTTCAGGAGAACAAGGGGCGCCGCTCGCGCCAATCGAAAAAGCTCTCGGTTCCCATCATCACCAAGCTCGTCGGCCTGGCACAAAAGACAGCTACCGCCGTCGTCGCCCTGACCGACAAGACGGGCGAGGCGAGCTCATTGAGCTCCCTCGTCTCGCTTCGCGCCGAGGCACACCGCAATCCCGACGCGCCCTCGGAGGTCGAGATCGTCATCTTGAAAGACAAACGCCGCGGACCAGGACGCCGCTATCGAGAGGTGTATCGTGCACCGGCTGGCCTGCGTTGATCTCCCCGCGTTCCCCCTCCAACTCCTGGCCCAATCGCATCCGGACTGGCGCGAGAAGCCCATGGCCGTCGTGGCCGAGGAAAAACCTCAGGCGTTCATCCTCTGGGTGAACGAAAAGGCGTGGGAGAAAGGCATCCGCCCCGGGCACCGTTACGCTGCGGCTCTCGCTCTTTCCACCGAGCTTCGAGCCGGCGCGGTGAACGAGACCGCGATTCGAAAGGGAGTCGAAGGACTCACGGAGTCGCTCAGACGTTTCACCCCCGAGGTCGAGCCCGCGGACGAGACCTGGCGCTCGCCGGGTCTATTCTGGCTGAACGCTTCGGGCCTGATTCGCCTCTATCCCTCGCTCGATGTCTGGGGGCGAGCGGTTCGAGACGCGCTTTCCGAACGGGGTTTCGTCTCTTCCGTGGTCGTTGGCTTCACCCGCTTCGGGACTTACGCGGTGGCTCGCGCGAAGCGCGGGCTCGTCGTCTTCAAAAGCCGCGAAGAGGAAGAGCGGGTGTGCCGCGGCGTTCCGCTCGTACGTCTCGACATCCCTCCCGAGGCTCAAGAGACCTTTCGCAAGCTTCGCATCCGCACGGTCGCCGACTTTCTGCGTCTGCCGGCGAAGGGTCTCCTGAAACGCTTCGGCCCCCAAGTCCACGCACTCCACCGTCTCGCCATGGGGGATCTCTTCTCGCCTCTCAGACCCAAGCCTCCCGAAGAGCTTTTCTTTCGAACGATGGAGCTTCCCTCACCCGAGACCGATGCGGAGCGGCTCGTCTTCTTCGTGAAGCAAATCCTGGACGACCTGTTGAAAGAGCTCGACCGGAAGACCCTCGCGCTCGTGAAGCTCCACCTCCGGCTCCTGCTCGACGATCGGAGCGCTCTCGGAGAAACGCTTCGACCCGACGCTCCGACGCTGAACGGTCCGCTTCTCGTCGGGCTCGTTCGCCTTCGGCTCGAAACGCTCTCGCTCGAAGCCGGCGCCGTCGAGCTCACGGTGTCGGCGGAAGTAGCTCCCAAGACGAACGAGCAGCTCTCGCTCGTTGCCGAGCGCCCCCGGCGCGATCCTTCGAGCTGCCATCGCGCCTTCGCCCGTTTGAGAGCGGAGTTCGGAGAGCGCGCCGTGGTTCGCGCCGCGCTCAAGGATGGACACCTCCCCGCATCGAGATTCGAGTGGGCGCCTCTCGAGTCGTTCCCCGAGCCTGGTGCTCCGGAGGCCGGCGCCGAACGGTCCCTCATCCGTCGCATCTTCGACAAGCCCGTGGCGCTTCCCCATCGCTCTCGCCACGAGCC
>DASPGQ010000717.1 GCA_035620555.1 Vicinamibacteria bacterium | reverse complement strand
GCTGAGACGCCGGACTTCCGAGAGCCATCACCAGAGTCTCGAGAACGACGCGGCCGGGAAAGCTCGTCGATTTGAGCCTTCGGTCCGTGTCGGCCAGAGCCTGGACGGCGCGTTCGAGTGCTTCCCGGTCGTAGCGGCGCGCGCTCTCCGAGAGTCGCTTCGCCACGAACGGCGGGACCCCGAGAACGCCCGCTAAACCAGAAGCCCGTCCCCCCGACCCCTGGACTTCCTTGGTCACTCTCAACTGGCTTACCAGACGATCCACGAGAGCCAGGATGCGCAGCGGCGGCTCTCCCTCGGCGAGCAGACGACCGAGTTGCCGAAGCGCCTTGGCCGAATCCCGGCTCTCGAGCGCCTCGACGAACTTGAAGATGTTCTGCGCCTTGCCGCGACCGATCACGAACGCGACCGTCTCGAGATCGAGTTTGTCGCCCGCGGCGTAGAGGGAGAGCTTCTCCAGCTCGTTTACGAGCCTCCGAAGATCGGAGCCGAACTCGGAAGCGAGATACCGCACGACTGGTCGGACGAGAGAGAGCCCCTTGCCCTTCGCCTGTTCGGTCAGCCAATCCTCCAACTCTCCCGACGTGCGCGGCGCGTCGCAGGTGACGACGCTCGCTTTGCCCGCAATTTGCTTCCACGACTTCTTGCGCTGATCCGGTCTCTTTTCTAGATCGAGCACCAAAACCGAATGGGGAGAAGGGTCTTCCAGATATGCGGCAAGCTGCTCCGATTCGACTAGCCGGCTAGCACGTCTCACGACCACGCCACGACGGCCGCCGAGCAGCGGCAGGACGTTCGCCGAGTCCAGGATTCGTTCCACTCGAGCTTGCTGTCCGTCGAACCGATCCGAGTTGAACGGGGTGGGCTCACCGCCAACGGCAGCGGTCGCGAGCATGTCGACCGCGAGCTCGCGAAGAAGCTCCTGCTCGCCCATGACGAGATAGACGGGCTCGAGCTTCCCCGAGTCGAGATGCCGGCTGAGCTGGTGGTACGTTAGCCTCAAGGTCAGAATGCCTCGAGAATGCTGCTCACCAGGGATTTCGCAAACTCCTCCGCCAACCGCTCGAGGGTAAGACCTTCCTGATCGAAGAACTCCTCGGGATCTTCGCCGATCTCGAAATCGTCCCGGAACTGGAATCCGCCGCTCGACCAGATGACCTTGTCTTCGACCAGATCGCGGAACGCGACCTGAGCCCGCACCACCACGGTATAGGTCGAGGCCTGATTGCTTTGCGGATCTTCGGGATCCCCTCCTTCGAGCACGGACGGGACCGCGGTGAGACTCAGAACCGTTCCTTCCATCACCGCATCTGCACCCTCGATCTCTCCTTGTATCCGATAACGTCCGCGGGAGTTGAACTCCTCGACCACTTTTCGAGTGAACAACTCCTCGACCGCCACCCGATCGGTGTTGTTTGCGAAGGTCGGTACGGCGATGACCGATATGTAATCGGGCAGGTAGTTTCCCCTCCCGGCAAGGGAGTAACCGCACCCGAACCCCGTCATGATCCAAGCGACCGCTGCGACTGATAACAACAAACCTTTTCTCGTCATGGAGACACCACTACGTTCACGAGACGCCGAGGCACCACGATGACCCGGCGGAGCTCTTTGCCTTCGGTGAATTTCCTCACGTTCTCGTCCGCGAGCGCGAGCCGCTTCACTTCTTCCTCGCTTTCGTCGACCGAAACCTCGATACGACCTCGCAGCTTCCCGTTGACCTGGACCACGAACGTCGTCTTTTCCTCGGCGGCCACAACGGGGTCGAAGCGAGGCCAGCCCGCCGACCGGAGGCCGTTCGCGTTCCCGAGAGTCTCCCAGAGCTCTTCTGCCAGGTGGGGCGCGAAGGGGCTCAGAAGGAGGATAACCGCCTCGGTAGCCTCTCGCACGACCTTCCAGGTGTCGTCGCGTTGAGGACGGGGCTCGACCGCGCGATAGATCTCGTTCACGAGCTCCATGATCGCGGCGATGGCGGTATTCAGGTGGAACCGCTCTTCGATGTCGCGAGTGACTCTTTGAATCGTCTGGTGCGTCTTTCTTCTCAGCAATGACTCGGGCTCGTTCCAGCTCTCGTTGCCCTCGATCGGCGACGCCGAAGCCAGCGCATCGATCTCGTTGTCCACGAACCGCCAGATGCGCTGAACAAATCGCGCCGGTCCTTCGAGGCGTTGATCGGTCCAGTTGACTTCCTTCTCCGGCGGCGCCTCGAAGAGAACATAGAGTCTCAAAGTGTCGGCACCGTATCTGGCGACCACTTCGTCGGGCTCGACCACGTTTCCCTTGTTCTTGGACATCTTCGCCCCGTCCTTGATGACCATCCCCTGAGAGAGCTGAACGTCGACCGGCTCGGCGTCTGCGGTCAGACCCAGCTCCCGCATCATCTTCGTCCAGAAACGTGCGTAGATGAGATGAAGGATGGCGTGCTCGATGCCACCGATGTAGACGTCGATGGGGAACCAGTCCCGGGCCACCTCGGGGCGAAACGGTCCGTCCGAGTATCGAGGATCGGTGTAACGATAGAAGTACCAGGAGGAATCGACGAAAGTATCCATCGTATCCGTTTCACGGCGGGCCGGGCGGGCGCACCCGGGGCAGGTCGTTTCCAGGAAGCTCCGGTTGTCCCGCAGGACGGATTCCCCTTTGCCGGTGATGGTGACGTCCCGGGGCAGGAGCACCGGCAGGTCCGTCTCTCGCACCGGAAGGATCCCACATTCGTCGCAGTAAACCATCGGAATCGGTGTTCCCCAGTATCGCTGCCGCGAGATTCCCCAGTCCCGAATCTTGTAGGTGACCGCCGATTTTCCCAGTCCTTCCCGCTCGATCTTCGCGTTCATCGCCCGGATGGCATCGAGCGTCGGGAGTCCGGTGAACTCACCGGAGTCCACCAGGGTACCGTGATCGATGAATGCCTTCTCCATCGTCCGGGCGTCGAGGTCCGCGGACGGGGGCTGGATGACCGCTTTCATCGGGAGATCATGCGCGCGAGCGAAGGAAAAGTCCCGATCGTCGTGCGCCGGGACGGCCATGACCGCACCGGTCCCGTAATCCATCAGAACGTAGTTTGCCGCCCAGATGGGGATTCTCTCCCCGGTAAAGGGGTTCAACGCATCATGCCCGGTTGCGATTCCCGTCTGCTCGACCTCGCCGAGGCGCCGTTTCTCTTTGTCCTCGCGGATCGTTGTTTCGATGTAGGAGGCGAGGGCAGGGTTCGATGCCGCCAGACGAGAGGTCAAGGGGTGCTCGGGCGCCAGGACCAAGAACGTAGCCCCGTATACGGTATCGATTCTCGTCGTGAACACCCGGATGGATTCTCCGTCGTGGATCGGGTCGGCCAGGGCGAATTCGATCTCGCTGCCCTCGGAGCGCCCGATCCAGTTGCGTTGGAGTGTGAGGACCGTCGATGGCCAGCCCGACAGGCCTTCCATGTCCGCGAGCAGCTGTTCCGCGAATCGGGTAATCCTCAGGAACCATTGTTCGAGCTCTTTGTGAACGACCTGGGCGTCACACCGCCAGCAACGCCCATCGACGACTTGTTCGTTCGCGAGAACGGTCAGGTCGACCGGGCACCAGTTCACCGCCGCCTTCTTGCGAAACGCCAGCCCCTTTTTCCACATCTGGATGAAGAACCACTGGTTCCAGCGATAGTAATCAGGATCACAGGTCGCGATCTCACGATCCCAGGAATAGGAAAACCCCAACCGCTGCAGCTGCCGCTTCATATGGGCTATGTTCGCGCGGGTCCAGTCCTCGGGATGCGCGCCGTGCTTGAGTGCGGCATTTTCCGCGGGCAGCCCGAGCGCGTCCCAGCCAATGGGATGGAGCACGTTGAACCCCTTCGAACGTTTGAACCGTGCGATGGCGTCGCCGATTGAGTAGTTCCGCACGTGACCCATGTGAATCTTGCCCGATGGATAGGGGAGCATCTCGAGGCAGTAATACTTCGGACGCTCGTCCGTCTCGCTCGCTTCGAACTCGCCGGTCTCGAGCCACCGAGCCTGCCATTTGCGCTCGATCTCATCGAAGTCGTAGGGCCTACCCATGCGTTGTCTAGCCTCTTTTCAAGACGAGATCGGATACTAGCACACGCCTTTCCTCCTGGTGTCGCTTGCCGAGGACCGCTTCGTCTCTTTCGGGTGACGGTCCACGTCTCAGTGCGCGGGTAATTTGCGACTCAATTCCCTGCCCCGGCTCATGTTAAGGCTTTCACAGCATGTGGCATCACTCTTGCCTATTCTCTCGGTGAACTGAGGCTCGGGCCTTGACACCCTCGTTTCAGTCCCCTTGTAAACAGGGCCCGAACCTCAGGCGAGAGGAATGTTCGGCGTTCTAGAGTGACATGAGCTCGAAAAAGTCTTCTCCTGCTGAGGCAAGCGAAGATTCTCGTTTCGATGGTCGCGGGGACTGCCCCGGAACTTCCGGCACTGGCGGCGGCGAGTGTGCTCGGGAGCGCCGAGGCTTCCCCGGATCATCGGAAGGGCTCCCGGCATCCATTCCTAGCGACCTGCACGATGTCGGAAGTCCCGTCGCGGGGCGGTGGTCGGAGGATCACCGCCCTGTTTTCTAGCCGCAGTCGTCGGAGAGCAGCGAGACCCGGGAGACTTCCCGTTGCCGCAGAGCTCGATGGCCCGTTACGATCGTCGCGGTGAATATCGACCGTCAACGGCTTCTGCGCTGGTATCGTCGGCATCGCCGCCGGCTTCCGTGGCGCGAGCGACCCGAGCCCTATCGAGTCTGGGTCTCGGAGCTCATGCTCCAGCAGACGTCGGTCAAGACGGTGATTCCCTATTTCGAGCGATTCCTCGCCCGATTCCCGAACCTCGAAAGCCTCGCCGGGGCAACCGACCAGGAGGTGCTCGCGGAGTGGTCCGGACTGGGCTACTACGAGCGCGCGAGAGCCCTTCACCGGGCAGCCAAGATACTGGTAAGGAACGGAGGGGAGCTCCCCGATGATGTGGACGGATGGCAGGCATTGCCCGGGGTGGGACGCTATACCGCCGGAGCGATCGTCTCCATCGCTTTCGGCAAGAAGGCGCCCATTCTCGACGGCAATGTGGCGAGAGTGCTGTCACGATTCTTCGGCATCGCCGGCAACGTCCGGTCCGGCCCTGTCCGACGCGTTTTGTGGAAGCTGGCCGAGGATGTTCTGCCCGAACGTGGCGCCGGGGAGATCAACCAGGCGCTCATGGAGTTGGGCGCCCTGGTGTGCAAGAAATCCAACCCGGGTTGCCTCTCATGCCCGATTCGGGTGAGTTGCGTCGCGCTCCGTCACGGACGGGTGCGCGATCTTCCCGAGACCGGACCGCGCCCCGTTGCCATACGCGTCACCGCAGCCGCGGCACTCGTCCGAAGCGGCTCGAAGTATCTCCTGTTCCAGCGCGTCGACACTAGCCTCATGAGGGATCTCTGGGAGTTTCCAAACGGCGAGTGCTCTGCCGGAGAGAAACCGCGCGCTGCGATGGCGCGGGAGGCCCGCGAACGCTACGGCATCGACATCGAGGTTCGAGAGGAGGTCGCCCGGGTACGGCATGCGATCATGAACCGACGCATCATCTTGCACGCGTTCGCCGCCAGGCTGAGAGGCCGCCCCCCCACCAGACACCGTTGGGCCAGCGAATCCGAGCTCCAACGCCTGCCCGTGTCCTCCGTCGTGCGAAAGATATTCCGAGCGATCGACCCGGAGGGCAAGGGGAAAAACGAGTTGCGCCGCCGGTTCGCCCGGGGCTATTCTGACACCGGTGAGGCGAGTCAAGACGACGGGGAGCCCGTTGATGTGTCGTAAGTTCCAGGCGCAAAACCCCACGTGGTCCGGAGGGTCGTCCGATGACGCGTGTTCCGCTTGAAGAACGCTACGTCGATCTCGGGGTCAAGGCCATCGATGAGGATGACCTCGAAAAAGCGAAGAGGTACCTCGACCGTGCCATCACGTTGAACTCGAGCTCCTATCTCGCCTATTACAACCGGGGCGTGGTATACGACATGATGGACCGCCTCGAGGACGCGCTGGGCGACTACGAGCGCGCCATTGCGCTGCAGCCCAACCACCTCGCATCACAGCACAACCGCGCCGTCATTCTCCGGGAGCTCGGGCGCCCGGAGGAGGCCATCGCCGCGTTCGACGCCGTGCTCCGGTTCGAGCCCGACAGCGGTGACGTCCTGTACAACCGCGGCATAGCACTATCCGACATGGGCCGCTTCGAGGAGGCGCTCCGCAGTTACGAGCGCGCCATCGAGGCGGATCCGGACAAGCTCGATGCCCGGATCGCGCGAGGCAACGCTCTGCTCGAGCTCGGAGAGCTCGAAAGGGCCCTCGAGGTCGCAGACGAGCTCGTTTCTCTCGAGCCGAGCTCAACCGAAGTGCACGTTCTCAGAGGCATGGCTTGCTTCGATCTCGGGCGCTCCGCCGATGCGGTGAGTGAGTTCACCCAGGCTTTGGAAACGACACCCGACGACCACGGAGCTCTGCTCCATCGCGGCATCGTGCTGCAGAAGCTCCGACGGAGCGAGGAGGCCATTCGAGATCTGACTCATTCGCTCAAGAATCACCCCGATTGCGACGAGGCGTTCTACCACCTTGCGATCTGCCACGTGCAGCTCGGGAACCGCGAAGAGGCATTGGATGCGCTGCAGAAGGCTATCGACATCCATCCCACCCGTCGAGCCGATGCGCAGAAAGCAATCGAGTTCGAGCCGCTGCGGTCCGAGCCTCGGTTCAAGGCGGTCTTGTCCGGCAAGCGAAGGCGCGGTTGATACGATCGTTTCACCCGAAACCCGACCGGGAGTCCCCGCTCTCAGAAAGCGACGACCGAAACCTCGACTCGGCCACCGATCCCGAAGCGCTGATTAGGACCTGTCCCAACTGCTCCGCGCGCCTGGTGGAAAGCCGCTGTAAGCTTCTCTGCCCGCGTTGCCACTATTACCTGAGCTGCGCTGACTATTACTGAGCCGTTTCCGAGAGGAGCTCGAGGGCTAGCCGCTGATAGTATTCCACCGCCTCCTCCGCCTCTTTCTTGCCGATCCGCTCCTTCGAAGTATGGGCGTCGTGAATCGAGCCCGGTCCGATGAGAAAGGGCTTGCCGAACGCCTCGAGCGAAGGGATGTCCGTCCCGAAGGCTACCGGCGCGACCTCGAAACCCGGCCGCGTTTCGCAGGTGACGGCATCTCCGCCCGACACGACCTCGTAGCGAACCCCGGCGTGGCCGCGGAGTATGGCATCGAGCTTCGCCTGGACCTCGGATACGCGTCCCACGACGCGGACGAAGACGTCGGCGCCCGCTTCCGGAGCGAGCACGTTCGCGGCAAGGCCCCCCGAGATCGTCCCTACGTTCACCGTCGCCTCGCCGAGCCTGTCACTGTGCCCCCAGTCCGCACGCCGGATCTCGAGCAGCACGTCGATCAGTCGATCGATGGCCGAGTCGCCGAGGTGCGGATAGGCGGAGTGACAGGCCTTCCCCTCCACCGTGAGACGAAACTTGAATCCTCCCTTGTGGCCGCTCGCCATCCGGTTCTCTGTCGGTTCTCCCACCACCACGTAGCTCGTATCGACCTCGAGCGCGTTCGCGGCGAGGGCCCCGGCGCTATCGACTTCCTCGCCCACGACGAAGAGCAGTCCCACCTCCCCCGTTCCTTTCTTCCTCAGGCGTGAAACGGCGAAAACCATGGCGGCGAGGATCCCTTTGGCATCGCACGAGCCCCGACCGTAGACGTACGTCTCGTCCTCGGAGCTCGCGAAGAAAGGCGGAACGGTATCCAGGTGAGTACAAAAAATAATCTTTGGGCGCGCGGCAGGGTCTCGAGCGTATACGTTGAATCTTTCGGGAGCGACTTTCTGAAGCTCCACTTCGAATCCCCGTGACGACAGATCGCGCTCGAGCTCCCGCGCGAGCTGGCCCTCGTCCCCACTCACGGAAGGAATGTCCACTAGCCGCCGGATATAACGTACGAGCTCCGACATAACTATTTCTTTTCGCGGTCGGTCGAAGCGAGAATCACCGTCCGTCCCTCGGGGTCGGTCGTCGTGATGACGCGATCCCCCCAGGGCATCTCTTCAGGCGGCCCGAGGAAACCGACTCCCTTCGCCGAGAGAGCTCGATAGGCACGGTCGACGTCTTCGACGAGAAAATAGATGGCAGGCTCGCGGGGAAACGGCTGTTCTCGGCGCATCTCGGGATGCGGAGGCATGAACCCGAGACTCGAGGTCGAAGAGGTCCCCACGACGAGGTAGCTCAGTCCTTCGGTGTCGCGAACCTGCGTCTTCAGCTCGAGCATCTCGGCGTAGAACTTCCGCACCTGCTCCGGCTTGTAGGTGAGAAAGTCCATGTGGAGATTGCGGATCCCGAGCCCCGCTGGAGCTTTTTTCCTGGCTGCGGTTCGCCCGACGCTCTTGGTCGCTTTCTTCGTCGTGCGTTTTCTTTCCGCCCCCGTCGACCTCGCCCGTTTCTTCGCTTTGTGCCGCTTCTTTTTCGCCATCTCGTGTTTCTACGGTCGAACGCGATCGGAAGGCGCGCCTATTTTCCAATCACCCTGAGAGTGCTCAGGGCCGTGGCGGGACCTGCGATCGATCGGCCGCCACGGCTCGGGCTGCTTACGGCGCGGCAAGCGCGCCGGGCTCGCTCCGCTCGCGCAGGGTGGGCCGAGCTCCCCATCACCCTGCTACGAAGTCCTCAGGCAGGACCAATTCGAGCCGTGTACCTTCCGGACCTCGTCGATGACTTCCCGAACGGCACCGTTGGACACGATCGTCCGTGAGGCTTTCTCACCGGTCAGGACTCTCAGGACGGCCACGATCGACTTCTCCAGCGCGTCGAGGTCATAACCGCCCTCGAGAACGAATACCACTTTCCCCCCACAAGTCGCGCGGGCGAGGCGGACGATCTCCTCGCTCATGGCCGCGTAGCCTTCGCGGGAAAGCTTCATGCCTCCAAGAGGGTCGTCGCGATGGGCATCGAAACCCGCGGAGACGAGCACGAGCTCGGGCGCGAACTCGATTCCCACCGGAACGACGATGTCGCGAAAAACGCTCAGGTAATCAGCGTCCCCCGATCCTGCCGCGAGCGGAACGTTGAGAGTAAAGCCGTCACCCTCGTCCTTACCGGTCTCGCTGACGGCCCCGGTTCCGGGGTAGTGCGGGGACTGATGGATGGACGCGTAGAGCACCTCGGGGGAGGTGTAGAAGGCTTTCTGAGTTCCGTTGCCATGGTGCACGTCGAAGTCGATGATGAGAACGCGTTTCGCCAGATAGCGTTGCTGGGCATATTTCGCACCGACCGCGACGTTGTTGAAGAAACAGAATCCCATCGCCTTGTCGGGCTTGGCATGATGTCCGGGCGGACGGGAGAAGGCGAAAGCGTTATCGAGCCGCCCCTCCATGACACCTTCTACTGCGGTGAGAACCGCACCTGCGGACAAATGAGCCAGCTCGGCCGTTTGACGCGAAGCCACCGTATCCTCGTCGAGGAAGGAACGGTCATGGGCCTGGGTCGCCATGACCTCGTCGTAGAGCCGCTCCCAATGGATGAGAAGGATGTGCTCTTTCTCCGCCGGTCGCGGAGCGACGCGAATGAGTCTCCCGGCAATCTCGGGTGTCGCCAGGGCTCGCGACACCGCATCCATTCGGGCGGAAGATTCGGGGTGTCCCTTGCCCGGGTCGTGCTTCTTGAAATCCTCGGTGAAAACGACACCGGTTGACATGCTAGCGCTCGCCTCCCGCCCCGCTCAGTTTGCCTCCGCGTACCGTTTGAACACCAGAGCGGCATTCGTCCCGCCGAAACCGAACGAGTTCGTGAGCGCGTACTCGACCGAGGCATCACGCGCCGCATTGGGAACGTAGTCCAGGTCCAACTGCGGGTCCGGTGTTTCGTAGTTTATCGTGGGCGGGAGCTTCTGATCCCTGAGGGCGAGAACCGTAATGCCCGCTTCCAGCCCACCCGCACCCCCGAGCAAATGTCCGGTCATGGATTTGGTGGAGCTCACGCACAAATGACGGGCGCGCGCTCCGAAGACTTCTTTGATGGCGAGGGTCTCGGTTCGGTCGTTGTACTGCGTCGAAGTACCGTGGGCATTTATATAGTCGATTCGGTCCGGCTCGATTCTCGCATCCCGAATTGCCAGCCTCATGACCCTCTTCGCCCCGTCTCCATCCTCCGACGGCGTGGTGATGTGGAACGCGTCACTGCTCATTCCGTAGCCCACGAGCTCGGCCTGAATCTTCGCCCCTCGCGCCTTGGCGAGCTCGAGCTCCTCGAGCACCAGGACCCCGGCGCCCTCACCGACGACGAATCCGTCGCGGTTCAAATCGAAAGGTCGCGAAGCGCGCTCGGGCTCGTCGTTTCGGGTCGAGAGCGCCCTCATGGCAGCGAAACCTCCGACACCCATCGGCGTGATCGCGGCCTCGGAGCCTCCGGCGATCATCGCGTCGGCATCGCCCCGCTGAATGATCTTCATCGCGTCGCCAATCGCGTGGGCGCTTGCGGAGCAGGCGGTAGCCGTTGCCGAGTTCGGACCCTTGGCACCGAAGCGAATCGATACATGGCCGGCGGCAAGGTTGATTATCGTGGCAGGAATAAAGAAAGGAGAGATTCTCCGCGGGCCGGATTCCAGCAGAACGCTATGCTCGCGCTCGATCGTCGCGAAACCGCCGATACCCGAGCTGATGACGACACCGACTCGATCCGCCAGGCCGGGAGTGATCTCGAGCTTCGAGTTCGCCATGGCAAAGGCCGAGGCGGCCATGGCGAACTGGATGAAGACATCCATCTTCTTGACGTCTTTCTTGTCGATGAACTCAAGCGGATCGAATCCCTTCACCTCTCCGGCGATCCGGACGGTGAAGTCGGAAGTATCGAATCGCGTGATCGGAGCGATGCCGGAACGCCCGGCGAGAAGAGCTCTCCAGGTCTCCTCGGTGCCGATTCCCAGCGCGGACACGAGCCCCACGCCAGTGACGACGACCCGGCGTTCCGGCCGACTATTCACGATGCGACCTCGCCCACGCTTACTTGCTGTGCTCCTCGATATAGGACACGGCTTCCTTTACGCGGGTGATCTTCTCCGCGTCCTCGTCGGGAATCTCGATCCCGAACGCCTCCTCGAGCGCCATCACCAGCTCGACTTGATCGAGGGAGTCGGCTCCCAAATCGTCCACGAAGGATGCGTCCTGGGTGACTTGATCTTCGTCGACGCCCAGTTGATCCACGATGATTCCTTTGACTTTGTCGGCAACGCTACTCATTGACATCCCTCCTACATGTACAAACCGCCGTTAACCTGCAGCACTTGACCGGTGATGTAGCCCGCCGCCCGCGATGCGAGAAAAACCACCGCCTCGGCCACTTCGTCGGGACGGCCAATCCGCGCCATGGGAATGGTCGCCGCGAGGGCTTCTTTGGAGCCAGCGGGCAGGTCACGAGTCATGTCGGTGTCGATATAACCGGGAGCTACCGCGTTCACGGTAATCTGCCGAGTGGCGACTTCCCGAGCGAGGGCTTTGGTGAATCCGATTATCGCGGCCTTCGATGCGGCGTAGTTCACTTGACCCGTGTTACCCATGAGACCCACGACCGAGCTCATATTGATGATCCGCCCGGAACGCTGGCGAATCATAGGTCGCAACACCGCCTGGCTGCAATAGTAGAGACCGTCCACGTTGGTGGCGATCACCGCTTCCCAATCCTCGGGTTTGAGCCGCAGCAGGAGGTTGTCGCGCGTGATACCGGCGTTGTTGACCAGGATGTCGATACGTCCGTGCTCTTGAACGAGCTCCTTTACCTTCGCATCGACGGCGAGGCGATCGGCCACGTCCATGGCGATTCCAACGATCGCGCGCGAGCCGGTCTCGTCGATCAGCCGAAGCGCCGTCTCCCGAGCCCGTCCTCCGTCGCGCCCGGTCAATACGACGCGAACTCCTCGGGAGGCGAGAGCGGTGGCCACCGCCCTCCCGATGCCGCGAGAGCCTCCGGTCACCAGTGCTACCTGCCCATCCCACTCAGACAAGCTCCACCTCGCGGACGAAACCGTCGACGTCCTCGGGTTTCGACACCGACAGGACCCTGGCGCCCGGCACGATTTTACGAGCGAGACCCGAGAGCACCTTTCCCGGCCCGACTTCGACGAAGGCGGTGACCCCCGCCGCCGCCATCGCTCGAACGCTCTCCTCCCAGCGAACCGGTGAAGCGACCTGGCGAATCAGAGCCTCCCGAGCTTCGTCGGCGCCAGTGATGGGCCGCGCGTCCACGTTGGTGAACAGCGGGACACGGAGCGCCGAGAACGTCACCTCCTCCAGATCCTGCCGCAAGGCTGCCGCCGCCGGTTCCATCAGGCGGCAGTGGAACGGGGCGCTCACGGGCAGGGGTACCGCTCTCTTCCCCTTCGCTCTCGCAAGCTCACTGGCTCGTTCGACGGCGTCACGGTGTCCGGCGATGACGATCTGGCCGGCTCCGTTGAAATTCGCCGCCTCGACGATCCGACCATTGGATGCCTCGGCGCACAGCGCGTCGATTTCGGCAGGGGTGACTCCCAAGACCGCGGCCATCGCCCCTTCCCCGACGGGGACGGCCTGTTGCATGTAACGTCCCCGTTTCCTCACGAGGACGACGGCATCCTCGAACGCCAGGGCACCGGCGGCAACCAGTGCCGAGTACTCTCCCAGGCTGTGTCCCGCGACGCAGTAGGGACGAGAAGACTGCTTCCGGAGCACGGCGTCGAGCGCGCTGCTTACGGTCAAGATTGCCGGCTGGGTGTTTTCCGTCTGCCGCAATGACTCTTCTGGCCCGTCGAAGCAAAGCTTTGATAGCGCGAATCCGAGCGCCGCGTCGGCGGCATCGAACACAGCGCGGGCCTCGTCGAAGGCCGCAGCCGCTTCCGCTCCCATGCCGGGATGCTGTGAGCCCTGGCCGGGAAACAGAAAAGCTACTCTACCTCTGCCTTGTCCGCTCGGCACGTTCTTCCTTCTCGAGGCGAAAAGCGGCCTCGAGATTTCCAACTCTAGCCGCCTTCGCCAAGGCTACGGCGACCCATGCGGATGAGAGTCGTTCAGACTTCCTTCACTTCAACGACCTGGGAACCTTTGTAGAATCCACAGCTCGGACAGACACGGTGAGGAAGTTTGGGCTGGTGACAATTGGGACACTCGGACAGGGATGCTGCACCGAGAGCATCGTGCGCGCGTCGTTTTCCACGGCGGGCCCGCGAGTGCCGTCGTTTGGGATTGGGCATAAGCTCCTCGTTTGCAGTGAGATCAGGACCCCAAGAGGGACTTGAGCGCATCCCACCTCGGATCCATGGATTGCGTGCCGCAACCGCACGCCATCTCGTTACGGTTGGTGCCACACTCGGGACAGAGTCCCAGGCACTCGGGTCGACAAAGGGGCTTCATCGGAAGCGACAAGACGATCTGCTCCAACATCATGTGAGTGAGATCGATTCGGTCATCCCGGTAGAATCCGACCGTCATTTCGTCGGCGCCGAGAGCATGACCTTCGTCGTCATCCTCTTCTACTTCCCGTGCCACGTTCGCCGAGCTCGGCAAGTACATGAGATCGAGCGGCTCCGACAGAGCGATGCGGAATCGATCCAGGCATCGAACGCAAACGACCTCGAGTTTCGCCGTGAGGAGGCCTTTGAGGCGAAACGCCCGCTCCTGGGGCTCGCCCGTAGGAAAGACGCGAGCCGCGATCGCGACGTCCGAGGAGAGCTCGAACGCATCGTCGAGGACTCCGAATTGAGTCGCCGCGATCGTACGGTCTACCGCCTGCCCCTCAAGGGGCACGTTTTGAAGGTCAAGGTACATTGTCGCCCCTGCTGTGGCGGGATTATAGCACGCCGGCACCGCCGGTCAACGCGGAGCGAGGATCGGATCTAGCCTTCCCTCTCCTCGGCCTGCTCCACCGCAGCCTCCACGTTCATATAGTTTCCGAATTGACGACTTCCGCTGATGGTGGAAACGGCGTGCTTGAAAAGCATCTGATCCACGCCGTTGGCTTCGAGAATGATGGCGAAGCGATCGAAGTTCTTGATGCGTCCGGTAAGCTTGGCCCCGTTGACGAGGTACACGGTCACGGGCACGCGCTCGCGACGAGCGTGATTCAGGAAGCTGTCCTGCACATTAGGGGGCTGTTTCTGCATCGTCTTTCTCCATACCCGGAAGCACCTCTCGTGAAAGCTCCCGCCTCAGATGCCACAACACCGTGCTTCGAACCGAAGGCTCGTCGCCCAGGCCATCGAACCACGTCACACCAGTCTCCTTGCGGAACCAAGTGAGCTGTCGCTTCGCGTACTGGATCGTCGCCTTCTCGGTCATGGACCGCGCACGGTCCCAATCGATTCGACCCGCCATTGCCGCGAGACACTCGCGATAGCCGATCGCTTTGAAGGCTGGCAGCGCCATGCCATATCGCGCGACCAACCCTCGGACTTCATCGGCCAATCCGCCCGCGTACATGGACTCGACGCGCTCAGCGATCCTCAGAGCGAGCGCGGCTCGCTCCGGCCGCAGGCCGACAAGTATATCGCGGAAACCCGAAAGAGGGCGCCGCCGTTCCGTCATCATGGAGCTCATCGGACGACCGCTGGAAAGATAAACCTCGATAGCGCGAACGAGGCGTACGGAATCGTTCGGATGGATGCGGGCCGCAGAGGGCGGGTCCCAGCGAGCCAGCATTCGGTGAAGCTTGCCCCGGCGTTTCCTCTCGATGCCCCAGAGCCTCGCCCTGAGCGTCGGCTCCCGAGACGGACCTTCGAACAATCCATATCGGAGAGCGCGAAGATAGAGTCCCGTACCTCCGACCACGATCGGAAGATTCCCCCGGTTCCGTATCTGCTGGATGCACTCGGTCGCGATCGAGACATAGCGCGCCGCCGAGAACTCGTCCGAAGGCGATGCCACGTCGAGCAGATGATGGGGCACCTCCCCTCTCGCCTGCTGGGGCAGCTTCGCCGTGCCTACGTCGAGGCCTCGATAGACCTGGAGCGCGTCGCATCCCACGATCTCCCCGCCAAGGGCACGCGATAGCTCGACGGCGAGATCGCTCTTCCCCGACCCCGTGGGACCGACGATGGCAACCAGGGCGTCGGTCCGGTGCCTCGACCTCAAGCGACGATCCACCGAAGGAGGAATATTCCCAGAATGATGGCTCCGGTCACCACCGCCCCCACGAGCTCCGTCCTCGTGAAATGAAGGCTGGTCGGTCTCCTCATACAGCGTCTTGCAACTTTCGAAACAGCTGGATGAGCTCCGTCTCGTGACTGGCTCCGAGAGTACGCTTGACGGCGAGCAATTCGGCGTACAGGAGCTCGTTCAGAGAAGCGATCAGCTGATCGCGGCGCTGTGGCTCGGAGATACGTTTCAAATTCTGCTCGATCTGGCCCGCCTCGAGAGAGCCGTCCGGCCTCAAGCGCACCCGTTCGAAGAGCGTTCCCGGATGCTCCTTCAGGTCTTTCAGATACTTCTCCAGAATGATCTCGGCGATGGGGCCGACTTCGTCCGCCATCCGTCGAAAGAGCTGCCGAAACATATCGTTGTAGAGCTCGACGACCGAACGGTAATCGGCAACGTCGTCCAAGGTCTTCTCCAGGGGCGCCTGCCTCGGTCCCAGCGATCGCAACGTCGCGACCGCCAGCAGCGTATGGAGAGCCTTTCTCGTTTCCGACTCTCCGATCTCGCTCTCCTGACAGATCTCGGCGATGGTTCGCTTTCCATTCGCGAGGCTCACGACATGGCGCTCCTGAGGCTCGAGCTCTACCGGGAACGGCTTCTCGGTGCGCGCGATCACGGAGTCCAAGGAAATGAAGTGCTTCCGGATGGCTCCACTACTCTTCGAGCGGCGTATCCCCTGAACGACGAGCTCTCCCGGGGCCAGCTCAAAGGTGATCTTCTCCCGCCGAGGAAGGTCGTCCTCCTCGAACTGAAAGTACCCATCCTCCCAGTCGAAAATGCTCCAGACGATTTCTTTGATCTGCTGCTCGATGGCCCACCAGAGATCTCGGGGCTGGAGCAACCCGCTCTCCACCAGCGCCTTGCCGATGCGCTGCCCGCCGCGGATGAGCTGCGACAGTCGCAGGTAATTCTCGGTGGAGATCTTCCCTCCGCGAAGCAATATCTCGCCAAGACGGTCCTGGGT
Source organism: Vicinamibacteria bacterium (assembly GCA_035620555.1). Lineage (NCBI taxonomy): Bacteria > Pseudomonadati > Acidobacteriota > Vicinamibacteria > Vicinamibacteria bacterium. Next base: position 21,342 of record DASPGQ010000717.1, on the reverse strand, counting down.
GGAGCTCGAGGTGGCGAACACGATTTTCCCGTCGAGAAAGTAAATCGACTTCCTGACTCCCGAGTTGAGAAGAGAGAGCACTCCCGTCCGAGCCGGCTCCTCGAGAAGGGCCATCACCGAAGGCAGCCCCACGTCGGAGAGGCGACCTCTCAAACCTCCCTCCGCCGTGGGATTCGAGGCACTCAAGGTGTTGGACGTACTCATTGGAACGGGTTGGGGTGGTAAAGCACATGCTACGGGGGGCGTCCTCCCTTGTCAACACGAAGCTCGGTCCCGGCGTAGTAATGCGCGAGGATCTCAGCGTGATGGTATCCCGCGCCTGCCATGCCGTAAGCACCCACCTGGCACAATCCCACCCCATGACCCCAGCCTCGACCGGTGAACACCCACCCGCGGACCGTCCCATCGGGAGAAAGCTGGGAATCGAGAAAGAAGAGGTTTTCCCGCAAGCCGAGCGCGCGCCGAATCGAAAGACCTCTCACCGTCGCGCTCGCAACCCGCCCGACGATCTCGAGCTCCGCAATCCGTCCCGAGAGGCCGTAGCGCTGAGGCTTGAGCTCGATGACCTCCCCGACTCGATGTCGTGCGTTGACGTCACGCGTGAGCTCTTCGCTCGATTTCCTCACGACCCAGTGAGAGAAGCGCGAGCTTCGATCGAAGCTCGCCCCGTCTGAGCCCACGACCAGCACGTCGATGCCCTTCGTTCCCTGGTGAAACCATATCGGATCGTTGGGAAGAAGCACGACCGAAGGCTCGTAGAACGTTGCCTCCCCCACCCGGCGATAGAGGTAGGTCTCGGGGCCGATTGCGACGGTTCGAGGGCCCTCTTCGTGCTCACCCTTGAGTACGATCGCCTCTCGCGTGGCGCTCTCGATCGAGGCCGGCCTCAGCGGAGCCTCTCCGCGGGCAACGATCAGGCGATGGAGGGTCGCGAGAACCTCGTCTCTTGTGAGGGTCTGTCCCGCAACGATTCCCGCCGGCGGAGGGCGAACGAGCCCCTCGCGAATCGAGTACGCGAGGTGGCGGCGCTCGCTCTCCGAAAGGGACGGGACACCAACCACTTTCTCCGCCTCGAGCGATGACATCACAAACGACGTTCGTCCTTCCCAGCAGAGTCCTTCGGCTAACGTGCTGGCAAGGGCGATGATATCGACGGCGCCATCCGAGGGATTCGCCTCGAGACAGTGGCTCTGTCCCAGATACGCGAGGGTCCTTTCGACGAGGCGATGGAGCCCAGAGCCGGTGAGAGACTCGGAGCCGTCGTCGATTCCGAGAACGCGAAGGAGGGCGGTCTCGACGGGGAGAGGACCTGGATTCCGCGCGACGAGCTCGGAGGGCCGCCTCTCGAGCGCGCAGGCGCGGCTCACGAGATAGGGTGCGGAGGTGGTGAAGACATTCTCCGAGGCCTCGGTCCTCCCTCCGCAGGTCGAGGTGTAGAGGGCGTCGATCGGCTCACCGTCGTATGTAAGGAATTCTCCTTCCGTTTCCATCACCGCCTCGTCGCTGAGGGGGTGCTCGACGGAGACGCCCTGATAGACCTGACAGGCCGGAGTCGCGCAGATGTCGTACCCCTCACCCGCGTACTCTCCCCTTCGCTTCAAAGCATAGGTTCTGGCGGCGACCGCCTGGGCCTTGAGGGCCTCCTTCTCGGCGAACACCGTTGGGGACAGCTCGGCGGGTACGACGCCTCGAAGATAATCCTCCAGGTTGACGACGTTCACGATCGTCAGCGAAAGCGAGGCGTTGACGCGAATCTCGAGATAACCCCGATAGGGCGCGCCGTCGATTTCCAGGAACCCCCCGTTGGCCCCGGGAAAGACTTCGAGCTCGAGCGAGTCGGTTCGGAAAGGCTCCCGGCCCATCGCGCGCAACGAAAGCCCCCGAGGCCGTTCGTCTCCCCCGCCCTCACGAACCACCCGGGTCGATTCGAATCCTCTGCGCTCGAGCTCGGTCCGCCTCGACTCGGCTCCGGATTCAGTCGAGAAGCTCCCCACGCTGAGAGTGAACCGTCCGCTTCCCGACTCGCGACCGAGGATCATCTCTTCTCCGATCTCGTCACCGAGTCGGGCTCGATAGTCGACCGCACTGCGCTCGTCGGGAAAGCTCGCGACCACCACCCGGTACGTCCTCCCAACGCCAGACTGGCCTCTCTCGGGCTCCACGATCACCTCCGCCGTGTCCAGGAGCATCCCCGGGGCTCGTACGTGAAATGGACTCGACGAGGTGAGCCTTACGAGCTCGGCGCGGGTCGAAAGTCCGACTCGCAGTCGGGGTGCCGGCGCGAAGCCGAGATCGGCGGTCGTCGGTTCAACCGATGGGCCACCAGGCGCCCCGGTCCTGCCGCCGCAGGAACCGGCGAGGAGTGCGATGAGAACGAGAGCCCTATTATTCGCACACGTGCTCACATCTCATCCCCTCGAAGGAGCCCGATGCGGACGATTATCCAAAAAGGTCGTATGGCCGCTCGTTGTACCAGAAGACGAGGATGATGTCGAAGGTCTGGTCCGGGTAGTCGGACGGCAACGGCAAGAGGTTGGCCGCTCGAATGGCGCCCACGGACGCGTTGTCGAAGCTCGCCGTTCCCGACGGCACTAAGACCCTCAGAACCAACAGGTTTCCTCCGCGGTCGACGGTGATACCGACCGCGACGTGGCCGTGCTGAAACGCGATCGAGTAGGGAATGAACCAGTTTCGCCGGACTTCCGCCAACAATCGAGCGATCCAGGGCACGAAGTTGGCGCCCATGTCGTTGTAATAGAGCGTGTTGCCGGTATTGGCCACGAGGCCGCCCTCGGGATTGTGAAACTGAGCCCCGGCGAGAAAACGGCGGATGTCCGTCCATCGGCCATTCTCCCCCCCTTGACCGAGGTCGGGTGAGCGTTGTGGCGTCGGGGGCGGCACGTCGGCCCGGGGACGCTGGCGCTCCTTCAGGTCGGGCTGTCCAAAGAGCAGCGCCGAGAGCTCGCTCGCATCGATCCGCCGATCGGCCTCGGTCCCGTTGTTGCCGTTGTCCTCGCCCGCCGAGGCGTCCGCGAAGGTCTCATCCTGACCCGATTCCGGCGTCAGCTGCGCTTCTACTTCCACAGGATCCTCGGGAACACCTTCCTCACCCGGCTCCTTGACTTCCTCCTTGGTGTAGAACTCGTCAGTGTTTCCTTCGGAGAAAGGCAGGTCGTTCATGAATTCCTGCTGGCGGTCCGGCGCCGGCAGGAGCGCCTTGGGAATGAGCAGGCGGTTGTCCGCAACCTGCGGTGGCTCCGCTGGCTGCTGTTCCGCCTCGGCGGGATCGGCGGGAACCACCGGGACGGCTACCACCTCCGGTTGAGGCTCATCGAAGAACATCACGAGGGGTGAACGTTCTGGCTCCATCGCCGGATCGACGGCCTCCTCGGATCGGAGGAAGTCGAGGTTCGGCTCGACGAACAGAAAGAGGAGAAGCGCAACATGTAGCGCTGCCGACAGACCGGCGCCAAAGCGCGGGTTGCCCGTCAGGGGCTCGCGATCCTCGCCTCCGTGCTCCAGGAACTCGGCGGCCTCCTCCGGGCGTTCCAGCCATGCGGAGAAGAAGAAATCCTGGGAGCTGTCGGGGGGAACGAGCGACTCGAAACCGCTGGCTCCCTTAGCGATCAGAACGGGCGGTCTCTTGCGCCGTTTCGGGGGGAGGGGCTGCCCGCGCCGTTTCAGCTTCTTGCGGCCCGTTCCACGATGCATTCCGGAGAAAGTGTTTCTGGCCCTCCGCCACGAAACCAGCGGACGGACGGCCGATCGAATTATAGCTCACCCCCACCCCCCCCACTCATCGCCTCGGCGACTCGGCGGGCGAGCTCGAGGGCTCGGACACCGTCCTCCCCGCGAACCCTGGGCTCGGGCCCCCCGCGAATCGAGCGAAGAAAGTCCTCGATCTCGATCCGAAGCGGCTCACCTCGAGAAAACGCAAGCTCGTCCTGTCGAATCTCCGGCCGGCCCCCGCCGTCCTCGGCCGAAAGCCGGTAGCGGAGCGCCTCCTGCTTCTGGTAGTCGAGTGATATGTAGCGATCGCGCTCGAAGACCCGAAGCTTCCGCACCTTCTCCCGCGAGACGCGGCTTGCGGTGATGTTCGCCACGGCGCCTCCGGCGAACTTGAGGCGTGCATTGGCAATATCGACCCGTTTGGTGAGGACTGCGACCCCTACGGCATCGACCGAAACCACGTCTCGTCGAACGAGCGCGGTTACGACGTCGAGATCGTGAATCATCAAGTCGAGGACCACATCGATGTCCAGACTCCGGGGGGAGAACGAGCCGAGTCGATGAATCTCGATGAATCGTGGATCCCTTGCCTGCTCGATGAGGGCCTGAACCGCGGGGTTGTATCTCTCGGTGTGACCCACCGCGAGCCGAACCCCCTTTTCCCTGGCTCGCTCTACGAGGGCGCGAGCCTCCTCGGGACGCGAGGTGATGGGTTTTTCCACGAGAACGTGGATGCCGGCATCGACGAGCGCGAGAGCGACCCGATGATGTTCGACCGTCGGGACGGCAACGCTCGCCGCGTCGATCTTCGGAATCAGATCGCGAAAGTCTGTGACCGCCTCGACGCCGCCATAGATCTCGGCCACGCGGCGCGCCCGGGCAGCGTCGATGTCGGCAACGCCCACCAGACGCGCCGCCGGGATCTCCGCATGGACCCGGGTGTGGCGAGATCCGAGCTCCCCGACCCCTACGACTCCGACTCGGATCCTCTCAGGCAAGGTCGACCCCGTAAACCGCGATTCCCTTGGACTCGGCCCGAGGCAGAAACTCGTCCCGGTCGAGCAGAAGAACCCGGCCCGATTCGAGGGCGAGAGCGGTCGCGTTCGACTCCGACATGGAATCCAGAGTCCCCGGTCCCACGACGGGAACGTCGAATCTCATGTCCTGACGCGGACGCGCGACCTTGACGACGACGAAGGGCCCCGTGGCGAGCTCCTTGGCGCGCCGGATGGTCCGGTCGGTTCCCTCCATGGCCTCGGCCGCCACGACAGCATTTTCCTTGACCACCACCGTCTGGCCGATGTCGAGCTCGGCGAGACCTCTGGCCATCTTGGCGCCGAAACCGATGCTCTCGAGCTCCTTCTTGGACGGAGGCGGGCCGGCCATCGGCCCCGAGATGGCGAGATGTTCCCGCAGCAAGCTCGTCGAATCGATGAGCTCGATGCCCTCTCCCGCCAGAACGTCGGCCACGGTCTCGAGCATCGCCTGGGTCGTGCGTGCCTGGATGCGCGATAGCACGCGCAGCATCAGGCGGTCCGGTCGGAGAATATCGAATGCGCGCGCATGACGCACGCGTCCCGCCATGATGGCTTCGGCCACATTGGCTTCGCGGAAGATTCGTACCGAGCGGCTGAGCTCCCCCAGACCAACCCAGTGAAAGTCCTCCCCTTGCGCCTGCTCTAGTTGGGGATCCGCCGCTCGCTCGACTCCCAGGGTGACGGTTCGGATCCCGAGCCGCCGTGCCTCTTCGAGCACGAGAAACGGGAACTTTCCTTCCCCGGCAATGAGCCCCAGAACCGACGGTAGTTTTCCCAAGCGGCGGTCGATGGAAAACTCAACCCAGAGTCGCGGAGAGCCAGAGCGGCCGAGCGCGGGAGGTTCTTCTCTGCGCCTTCACGTCTCGAAGTCTATGGGTTCGCATTTCTTCCGTCATTCGGCGTCTTCGCGCCCCCGCTTGACGATCACGCCTCGTTCGGATGAGCGAACGAACTCCACGATGGTGCGCACGTCGGCAGAGGCTATATCGGAGAGCTTTTCGACCGCCTGCGAGACATTCAGGCAGGACTGCTGCAGAACGCGGAAGGCGGCACGGATCTGCTCGATTCGCTCGCGAGGGAATCCGCGACGCTCCAGCCCGATCGTGTTGGCACCGTACAACCGGGCCCGGTTGCCGACCGTCTTGGAAAAAGGAAGGACGTCTTTGGTGACCACCGTATAGCCGCCGACGAAGGCATAGGTGCCGACGCGACAGAACTGATGAATTCCGCTGTAGGCGCTCACGGTGGCGTGGTCCTCGACCCGTACGTGACCGCCCAGAGTCGCCGCATTTCCGAAAATGGTCCCGCTTCCTACGATGCAATCGTGAGCGACGTGGGTGTAGGCCATGAAGAGGTTTCGATTTCCGATTCGGGTTCGCCCCCCTCCGAGAGCCGTGCCTCGGTGTATCGTTACGAACTCCCGGAAGATGTTCTCGTCGCCGATCGTAAGCGTCGAGACTTCACCCTTGAATTTCAGATCCTGGGGCTCGAGTCCGATCGAGGCGAAAGGGAAGATGCGGCATCGGTCTCCAATGGTCGTGTAATCGCCGATGACCGCGCTCGCCTCGACGACGGTGTCGCGACCGATCTCGACGTGCTCGCCGATGATGCAATACGGACCGATCCTGGCGCCGTCTCCGATCCGGGCGCCGTCGCGAACGACTGCGGTGGGGTGGCAGTCTACGGCGGCGGTCCTCATGGTGCATCCACTCCCGTCAGGGTGAGCTCCGCTTCCGCGGCCAGCTGACCGTCCACTTCCGCTCGGCCGGACAGTCGACGAAAATTCGCGCGAGACTTCGTGAGGGTCACGGTTACCTGGAGCTTGTCTCCCGGCACGACGGTCCGGCGGAACTTGGCGTGCTCGATGCTGGCGAGATAGAAGTTCTTTCCCGAGGCGCTACCGTCGTCGGGTAGAACCAGGAGCCCGCCCGCCTGCGCCATCGCTTCGAGAATCAACACCCCGGGCATCACCGGAAATCCGGGGAAATGGCCTTGAAAGAACTCCTCGTTGATCGTGACGTTCTTGTGGGCGACGATCTTGACGTCGGGCTGGAGGTCGACGACTCGGTCGATCATAAGGAGCGGATACCGGTGCGGCAGCCGCTCCAGAATCCATTGTACGTCCTTCTCCTGTTTGTCCGACTTGTCTGTCATGGGGCGCGAGAAGAGACTGCCTGGTCAGCGGTTCGGCGAGCTGCTATCGCCCGGGGGCGGTGCTGCGGCCGTGGAATCGAGCTTCTGAACGACCAGGGAACTGATGTCGAGCGAATCGTCGAGCACGAACGTCAGGCCTGGCGTGGCGCGAATGATGAGCCCAATCCCGTTTTCCCGCGCCACTTCCTCGACGATGGGCGCGAGCTTCTCCTGGAAGGTGGCTTCGCCCTCTTGTCGCTTGACCTCGAACTCGGCCTGAACGTCCTCGAGCCACCTCTGCGCCTCGGTTTGCTTTCGCTGAATATCGCGCTGGAGCCGGACCTTGGCATCCTGGGACAGGATCTCCGAGTTCAGCTTGGCCTGCATCTCTCGAATCTCCTGCTCTCTCTTGGCACGCTCCTCCATGATCTTGTCGTTCTCCGCCTTCAGCGATTCGAAGAGCTTCTTGCCCTCGGCCGACTCGGCAGCGATACGCTCGATGTCGATCACGCGAATCTTCGTCTCCTGCGCGAGCCCAAGGCCCGGAGAGGCGATCAAAACGGCAAGAACTGCCACTCTCAAGAAATTCATGATTGGCGATACTCCTTCGTTATGCAAAATATCCTATGAGCGTGCGCTCAGAAAGTCGTTCCGATTCCGAATCGAAATGCCGTCGCCGGCTGGAAGGCATCGCGATGGGGATTATATGCCCAAATCAGCCGGAAGGGTACGTTCAATACCGGAACGAAGAATCGCATCTCTGCTCCGGTGGAGGTTCTCATTTCTTTCAGCATCGAGAAACTCCACGCGGTCGTCTCGAGATAGGCCTGGCCGGCATCGAAGAACAACACGGCCCGCAGTGGTCCGGCCAGAGGAATGTAATACTCGGCGTTGAAGAGCAACATCTTGCTCCCGCCGATGAATCGACCCAGGGGGTCGGTGGGACCTACTGTCCGAATGTCGTATCCCCTGATCTGGTTCTCGCCCCCGAGAAAGAACCGCTCGAAGAACGGGATGCCGGTCTGCTCGACGTCGAAGATCGCCGTTCCGTCCTCTCCGATCTCTCCATCGATGACGCGTCCCTCGGCGAATCCCTTCAGCCACGACACCATGGTACGAAACCCGAAGCTCGTCGTTCGGGTCACCGGCAGATACCAGACGCCTTCGAATGTCGGTTTGTAGTAGTTCACCGTTCCCCCGAGGATTCCGCCCGCCACCTCGAAGCTCGTGGTGTAGCGTTTGCCCCGGGTGGGAAAGAGGGGGCTGTCGGTGGTGTTGTGCACCAGCGACGGTGTGATCTTGCTCTGGGTGAAGTTTCCCTCGATGCCGTAGAAGCGGGGGTCGAAGAATCGGCTGTCGGTGAAAATGTCGTAATAATTGAGCTGCAGATCGGGATCGGGCTCCGTGGTCTTGATCACCGAGTAGTTGTAGTTGAGGAACAATCTCGAGAACCGTTTGACCGGAATTCCCCAGATGAGGCTGCCCCCGGTGTCCTGACGCGTGAACTGGGGAAGCTTGAGCGTGCGCTTGAAGACATCGAACCCCAGGGTGATGGGGAGATCCATGAAGTAGGGGTCGGTGATCGCGATCTGGAAGTTCCGAGTCCGGCTTCCCGTCTGCAGCGAGAACGAAGCCGTCTCGCCCCTCCCGAGAAAGTTCGTGGTCGAGAAAGCCAGATTGATGAACGCACCCTCGAGCCCCGAGACTCCGCCCCCAAAGGTGAACTGGTTGCGGTTCTGCTCGGCGAGGCGGAGGGTGATATCGAGCTTGTCGTCCTCGCCTTCCACGGGTTGGATATCGGGCTGCTCGATCGGCTGGAAGTACCCGAGCTGGTTGATCCGGCGGATCGAGGCCTTGAGCAGCTCCATGTTCATGACGTCCTGCTCGTTGAGCCACATCTCTCTCCGGATGACCTTGTCCCTGGTGGTGGTGTTGCCTTTGAACTCGATACGGTTCACGAAATACTGCTTGTCCTCGTTGATGTTGATGGTGACGTCCACCACGTCGGAGTCGGGAACGGGGCGCTTGATGGGAAATCCGGTGAACTGCACGTATCCGCGGGCGCCGTAGAGCTCGCGAAGGCTTTCGAGTCCCTTGGTGATCCTCGATTCGTTGTAGATGTCTCCCGGGCCGAGCTTGAAAAAGGCCTTGATGAACTCGGGGGGAAAGACTTCCGCCCCATCGACGTCGATGGTTCCGACTTGATACTGCTTGCCCTCGACCACGGGGATGGTCAGGTCCAGCCACCTCTTGGGACTCGTCCAGAACAAGAACCGCGACTGGCCGTCCTCGTACTCCATCGAAGGCGGCCCGAAGGAGACGTCGACATAGCCGTTGTCGAGATAGACCTCGCGAACTTTCTCGAGATCCTCGGCATATTGCTCTTCGGTATAAGTGCTTCCTCCCATCAGGGCACCCAGGAAGTGGCTCTCGCGAGTCTTCTTCATCGCCCAGCGGAGCCGCCAGTCGTCGTACTTCTCGATGCCCTCGAAGTGTACTGTTCGTATGCGAACCTTCTGTTCGTCGGTGATATCGAAGACCACCTTCACCCCGCCGGCATCGAGCACCTCCACCCGGCTCGACACGCCGCCCTCGCTCCGGCCCTTGTCGACGAGCATGGTGCGGATGATCTTTTCCGCCTTGACGATCTTGGCCGGATCGTAGAAAGAGCCGACGGGGATGGAGGCATCCTCTTCGGTGAGTTTGTCGGCGATATCGGTTGGCGATAGCTCTTTCGAGCCCACGAAGTCGAGCGCCTGGACCCGGGGGCGCTCGGTGACGATGTAAGTAACGATCTTCCCTCGCTCTCCATCGGCGACATCCAGTGTCAGGTCGTCGAGGAACCCCGTGTTCCAGAGCTCGCGATAGTCACGAAGCGCCTGCTCGCGCTCGTAAGGGTCCCCGACTTTCTGAGTGATATGGAACCGGTAGGTCTCGGCATCGACGACCACATTGCCCTGGATCTCGATGCGCTCGATGCTGTTTTGCTGCACCGCGCTCGCTATTGCAGGAACGAGCAGCAGAGTGCCGAACAACGCCAGGCTGGGCATGACGGATTCCCTTTTATAAACGAACAAACAAATAAATAAAATCGCTCAGACGGACAGCGGCTCTTCGACCGGGTCCGTCTGCCGTAGCCCGAGCTTGTCCCCGTCGGCAAAGATCTCGACGGGTTGCCCCGGCTTGACCGATCCGCGAATAAAAGCTTCCGAAAGCGGATCTTCGACGTACTTTTGTAGTGCTCGCCTCAGCGGACGCGCCCCGTAGGACCGATCCCGACAAGTGCTCTCGATGATCCAGTCGACCGCGTCGGCGGTGAGGGCGACCTCGAGCTTCCGGTCCTTCAAAACACGGTTCATCTGCTCGGTCAGGAGCGCCACGATCTTCCTGAGGTCGTTGTCGTTCAGAGCGTCGAAGACGATGATCTCGTCGATTCGGTTTATGAACTCGGGGTTGAACGTCTTCTTGACCTCTCCCATCACCATGTCCTGGATTCGAACCGAGGCGGTGTCGTCATCGCTCGACTGAAAGCCGACCCGGCCGCGTTTCTCGATGAAACGCGCTCCGATATTGGAGGTCATGATGATGATGGCATTCTTGAAATCGATGGTATTTCCGAGCCCGTCGGTCAACTGTCCGTCCTCGAAGACCTGCAGCAGGATGTTGAAGACGTCCGGATGGGCTTTTTCGATCTCATCGAGCAGAATGACGCAATAGGGGTTTCGCTTCACCTTTTCGGTGAGCTGTCCCCCCTCCTCGTGCCCGACATAGCCCGGGGGCGAGCCGATGAGCTTGGAGACCGAATGCTTCTCCATGTACTCGCTCATGTCGAATCGGATGAGCGCCTTCTCCGTGCCGAAGAGAAAGTCGGCCAAAGAGCGCGCTACTTCCGTCTTGCCCACGCCCGTCGGACCCAGAAAAATGAACGAGCCCACGGGTCGATAGGGGTTCTTCAACCCTGCCCGGGAGCGCCGGATCGCCCGCGAGATGCAGGAGACCGCCTCGGTCTGGCTCACGATCCGCTTGTGCAGCTCCTGTTCCATGCGAAGGAGTTTCGCGCTCTCTTCTTCTTTGATCGAAGACAGCGGAATGCCGGTCCACCGCGACACGACTTCGTCGATGTCACGTCGCTCGACAATCGGCCGGTCGAAGTTCTTGAGCTCCCACCGCTCGCGTATGAATTGAAGACTCTCTCGCTGGGCGATCTCCTCGTCACGATACATGGCCGCACGCTCGAAGTCCTTGTTGGCAATCGCGTTGTCCATGCGGTCGGCGATGACCCGAATTCGTTTCTTGACGTCGGCGAAGTCGGTGGAAAACGTCGACTCCCTGAGCTTCACCCGCGAGCCCGCCTCGTCGAGCAAATCGATCGATTTGTCGGGAAGGAAGCGGTCGGTGATGTAGCGATGCGCTTGATAGACGGCCGCCTCCACCGCTTCGGCGGAGTATGACACGTGATGGAACGCCTCGTACCGCTCTTTGATGCCCTCGAGGATCCGAATCGTGTCCGCCTCGGTGGGGCTCGAGACCTTGACCCCCTGGAACCGCCGTTCGAGGCTGCGATCCCGCTCGATGTACTTCCGGTATTCCGCCGGGGTGGTCGCGCCGATGCATTGAATCTCGCCCCGGGAGAGCGCGGGCTTGAGAATGTTTGCGGCGTCGAGCGATCCCTCGGCGGAGCCCGCTCCCACGAGAGTATGGAGCTCGTCGATGAAGATGATGACGTTCTTGTTCTCGGTCAGCTCCTTCATGATCGTCTTGAGCCGCTCCTCGAACTGACCGCGGTACTTGGTCCCGGCGACGATGAGAGAGATGTCGAGGGCAAGAATGCGCTTGTCGGCGAGAAACAGGGGAACGTCGCCACGGACGATCTTGTTGGCGAGCCCCTCTACGATGGCGGTCTTGCCAACGCCGGGCTCGCCGATGAGCACGGGATTGTTCTTCGTCCGCCGGCAGAGAACTTGAATCGTACGCTCGAGCTCCCCCTCGCGTCCGATCAGCGGGTCGAGCTGGCCCCGACTGGCGGCTTCGGTAAGGTCTCGACTGAACTCGGTCAGAAGTGGCGTTTCTTTGGCCTTCGACATCGTCGCCTTCTGGTTCAACTCTTGAACAATGTCCTCGCGAACCGTGGTGATACGCAAGCCGCGCTCGTGAAGAATGGTCGCGGCAACGGATTTCTCTTCGCGGAGGATTCCGAGCAGGATGTGCTCCGTGCCGATGTAGTTGTGGACGAGACGTTCGGCCTCCTCGGCGGCGAACGTCAAGACCTTCTTGGATTCAAGAGATAGCGGAATCTCGACGGATGTCGACACCTGATCGCGAATGACGATACGTCCCTCGATCTCCTTGCGTATGCTCTCCATGGACAGATGCGACTTCGAGAAGATCCGGCTCGTGAGCCCCTTGCCTTCCCGAATCAGCCCGAGCAGGAGGTGCTCGGTCTCGATGGAACTGCTACCCAGCTGCGCGGCTTCATAGCGGGCGAAAAAGATGACGCGCTTTGCCCGCTCGGTGTATCGCTCGAACATGTTCCTCCCCGAACTGCTGGGTCGGATTATATCACACCGAGTTAACTCATTCTGTAGTTTAAAGTTGTTGGGTTAATGCCACGGGTCGGGACGAGGTCTCGGATCGCCGGCCGGGCCGAAGATCGGCTACACCGCGGCTACGGCGAAACCACCTCGTCGACGCGGCCGTCTTCCATGCGGAAGACCCGATCACATACCGAAGCGACCTCGTTGCTGTGCGTTACGACGACTGAGGTGAGGCCGCGGGTCTGGTGCACCGACCGGAAGAGCGTCACCAGTTCCCGGCTCGTGGCGGTGTCGAGGTTTCCCGTCGGCTCGTCGGCGAGCACCAGCCGGGGATTGTTCACCAGCGCGCGGGCGACGGCGACGCGCTGCTGCTCGCCCCCGGAGAGCTGCGCGGGCCGATGATCGAGCCTTTCACCGAGACCAAGCGCGACAAGCATTTCATCCGCCCGGTCATTGGCTTCCTCCCGTGACGCGCGGGCGATCCGGAGCGGCATCGCCACGTTCTCGAGCGCAGTGAATTCCGGCAGGAGGTGATGAAACTGGAAGATGAATCCGATCGTCTCGTTGCGCAGTCGGGTTCGCTCCTCCTCCCCGAGGGCGAAGAGGTCCTTTCCCGCGAGTAGCACCTGCCCCTCGTCGGGGACGTCCAAGGTGCCGAGCATGTGCATCAGCGTGCTCTTCCCCACTCCGGAAGCGCCGACCACGGCCACCATTTCCCCTTCGGCAACCCGAAGGTCGACGCCGCGGAGCACCGGCACGTTCCGCCCGTCGGTGCGGTAGGTCTTGACGAGGTTTCGTGCCTCGAGCATCAGGCCCCGCGTCTCTCTCACTCGAATCTCAGCGCATCGACGATGACCAGGCTAGAGGCGCGGTGGGCGGGGTAGATCGTGGCGAGAAAACAGATGAGCGGAGCCGCGGCCACGACGAGAGCGAAGTCCGACCAGAGCAACGTGAAGGGAACGTAGGCGACCTGGTAGACGTCCTCGGGAATACTGACCAGCCGATAGCGGTCGAGCACCATCGAAGTAGACACTCCCAGGATGGCGCCGAGCGTCGTTCCGACCACCCCGATGATGGTGCCTTGCAGCATGAAGATCGACCGAATGCTCTTCGCCGTAGCGCCCATGGAGCGCAGAATGGCGATGTCCCGGGTCTTGTTCATGACGATCATGATCTGGCTGGCCACGATATTGAGGGCAGCGACCCCCACGATGAAGCTGACGAAGATGGTGGTCACCATTTTCTCCAGCCAGAAAGCGGAGAAGAGACTCCTGTTGGTCTCCTTCCAGTTCAACGAGCCGTAGCCCTCTCCCAGGGCTCTCATCGCCTCGATCTCGACCCTCTCGACGTCATAGATGTCCCGCACCTTCGATTCGACGAAATGCACTTCGTCTCCTACCCCCAGAAGGCGCTGGGCGTCAGGAAGGGCCAGAAGGGCCCAGGAGCTATCGTAGTTGTAAAGGCCGAGCCGAAAGATCCCAACCACGCGAAACCGGCGCGTTCGTGGCAGCATACCGAAGGGAGCGAGGTGCCCTTCGGGAGACGTCACCTGGACGGTGTCGCCGGTGAACACCCCAAGGGTGATGGCGAGCTCGTCGCCGACCACGATCCCGGGCGTGCCGCCGTTCTCATCGCCGTCCCTGGCCACGAGCCCCATGAGATCCCCGGCGAACATCCTCTCGCTGAACTCGGTCACGCTCGGCTCGAGCTCGGGGTCGATTCCCTTCAAGCTTACGAGTGCCGAACCGGTGTCGCTGGAAACGAGGGCCTTCCCATAGAGAACCGGTGCCGCCCCCTCGATGCCGCCGAGCGCACCCAGCCGCCCGATCACCTCGCGATAGTCCTCGAAAGCCGCACCACCGTCTCGATAGATGTTCAGGTGCGAGGCGGCGCCGAGAATCCGCGAGCGCCACTCCCCCTGGAAGCCGGTAAGGATCGCCAGCGCGATGAGCAGGATCATGACCCCCACGACGACGCCCAGCGTCGAGATCGTGGATATCACCGAGATGAAGAGCTGGCGCCGCTGCGCCGCGAGGTACCGAAGGGCGATTGCGAGCTCGTAGGGCACGTCAGCTCGTTTCCCGGCCACCCTCGGGTCTCAAATGGGGAAACAAGATGACGTCCCGGATCGAATGCGAGTCGGTGAAGAGCATGGCCAGCCGATCGATCCCGATTCCTTCACCACCCGTCGGCGGAAGGCCGAACATGAGGGCGCGAACGTAGTCCTCGTCCATGACGTGAGCCTCGAGGTCACCTCGAGCGCGCTCCTTCAGCTGGCCCTCGAACCTTGCGCGCTGGTCGTCGGGATCGTTCAGCTCACTGAATCCGTTGGCGCATTCGAGCCCTCCCACGAACAGCTCGAAACGTTCGACCAGGGTCGGATCGTCGGGCTTCTTCTTGGAGAGAGGGGAGACTTCGACGGGATAGTCGACGACGAACGTCGGTTGAATCAAGTTGGGCTCGGCGAACTCCTCGAAGAGCTTGGCGAGGAGCTTCCCCCATGGGGCGTCGTCGTCGAGCCCGAGCGAAAGCTCGCGTGCCAGATCCAGAATCCGGTCGCGACTCCTCAAGTCCGCTGCCTCCGCGGCGATGCCGCGCAACTCCATGCCCTCTCGGGTCACGTCGAGCATGGTCACCCGCCGGTAGGGCGGCGTCAGGTCGATCTCGTGCTCGCCGTAGCGGAGGGGAGACCCGCCGCGAACTCGGGTCTGCAGGCCAGAAAAGAGATCCTCGGTGAGCGCCATCATATCGTGAAAATCGCTGTAGGCTTCGTAGAACTCCAGCATGGTGAACTCGGGGTTGTGGCGCGTGGAGATCCCTTCGTTGCGAAAGTTACGATTGATCTCGTAGACCCGCTCCATTCCGCCCACCGTGAGCCGCTTCAAGAACAGCTCCGGTGCGATCCTCAAGAACAGATCCATGCCGAGCGCGTTGTGGTACGTCTTGAACGGTCTCGCCGTCGCCCCTCCCGCGATCGTCTGCAGCATCGGGGTCTCCACTTCGAGATACCCACGTTCGTCGAAGAAGGAACGAATCTCGCGGACCAGGCGGCTTCGGGTCTCGAAGACTGCGCGGGAGTCGGGGTTGGTGATGAGATCGAGGTAACGCATCCGATACCGGGACTCGACGTCGGTGAGACCGTGCCACTTCTCCGGCAGCTGCTTGAGGGCTTTCGCCAGGAACGCCAGGCTCTCGACCTTGAGCGTGAGCTCGTTCGTCTTGGTGCGAAAGAGGTGGCCTTCGACTCCGATGAAGTCGCCGGTATCGAGAAGCTCATAGACCTCGAATCCCGGCTCCACGACCGTGTCCTTACGGACGTACACCTGGAGCCGACCGGTGCCGTCAGTCAGGTGGCAGAACCCCGCCTTGCCGAAGCTCCGGATCGCCCCGACGATTCGACCTGCGGTGCGGACCTGCACCGGCGCCTGCTGCAGCTCCTCGGCGGATTTCGACGCGAACGTTCTCGACGCTTCGGATACCGTGTGGGTTCTCTCGAATCGAGTGGGGTAGGTCTCGACGCCCAGGCCGCGAATCGCCGCCCGCTTCTGGCGCCTTTCGTCCTCGATTCTCTCTTCAACCGACATGCGTCAAGGTTCGCACGGTTGCGCACACGACAGGCGCGTGAAGATCCCGTCCAGCACCCCGTTGACGAAACCGGCCGCTTCCGTCGACGAGTAGCGCTTCGCGAGCTCCACCGCTTCGTCGATCACCACGTTCTTGGGGGTCCCGAGCTCGATGAACTCGCACACCGAAAGCCGGAGAATGTTTCGGTCGACGGCCGCCATGCGCGCGAGCCGCCAGCGAGCCGATTGCGCCGCGATCAGGGCATCGATCTCCTCGATGCGCCGCACGGCACTCTGGAAGAGCATGACGGCGAAATCGCGCGTCGGTTCACCCGATCGCGCGAGCCTCTCGCTGGATCGAGCGATTTCGTCGGGACGCTGCTTCGAGACTTCCCATTGGTAGAGCATCTGGAGAGCCAGCTCCCGCCCCTTACGTCTCGCGCCCATCAGCTTATTCCCCGAGCTGCCTCACGAGGCTCGCCATCTCGACTGCGGCGACCGCGGCGTCGTAGCCTTTGTTGTCCGTCCCTTTGCCGGCGCGCTCCACCGCTTGAGACAGGCTCTCCGTCGTCAGGACACCGTTCGTCATCGGAACGTCGGCGTCGAGCGAAGCCCTCACGATCCCTTCGGTTACGGCATGACAGAGATAGTGCCAATGTGGTGTCCCGCCTCTGATGATGGCTCCGAGACAAACGACGGCAGCGAAACGCCCGGTCGCCGCCAGCTTCCTCGCGGCGATCGGAATCTCGAACGCGCCCGGGACCCGGACGATCTCCACATCCTCGTCCGCCACCGAGCAGCGGCGCAGAGCCGCGACCGCCCCCTCGAGCAGCTTGTCGGTCACCGTGCTGTTGAACCGGCTCATGACGACGGCGAAGCGCACTCCCCGGCCGCTCGACTTGCCCTCCCAGATCTTCGGCATGGCTTACTTGCCGGTGAATCCGGCGCGTCGCTTCTCGAGGAAAGCGTTCATTCCCTCCTTCAGGTCCTGGCTGCCGCAGAGGATCCCGAAGAGCGTGGATTCCAGGAGCAATCCCCGATCTTGATCCGTCTCGAGACCTTCGCCCACGGCTGCGAGCGCGTACTCGAGCGCGAGCGGGCCGTTCTCCAGGATCTTGCCAACGAGGTCTCGGGTATCGTCGAGCAGCTTTTCGGAGCTCGTGACCCGGTTCACGAGACCGATGCGATAGGCCTCCTCCGCCCCCACGGGCTCGCCCGTCAGGATCATCTCCAACGCCCTGCCCCGACCCACCAGTCGCGCCAGCCGCTGGGTGCCCCCGTAACCCGGGATTGCGCCGAGCTTGACCTCGGGAAGACCGAGCCTTGCACCGGAGACCGCCACGCGAAGATGACAGGCAAGTGCGAGCTCGAGCCCTCCCCCGAGGGCATAGCCATTGATCGCCGCCACGACGGGCTTACCCAGGCGCTCGATCTTGCCGAACACAGTCTGGCCCCGTAGCGAAGCCTCTCTCCCGCTCGTCGGGCCCAACTTCGCGAGCTCGCCGATATCGGCTCCGGCAACGAACGCCTTCTCGCCGACTCCGGTAACGATCACCGCGCGCGTTGACTCATCGCCGCCCAGCCGGTCGAAGGCCGCCTCGAGCTCGTCGAGGGTAGCACCGTTCATTGCGTTCAGCTTTTTCGGCCGGTTCACCGCGACCACGGCGACACTGCCGTCCTGTGAGATCTTCAGATTCTCGTGGTCTGGCATCTCAGGCCCCCTGAGTGTGGGTTGCTCTCGTCATCACCCTGCTCGTTCGACGATCATTGCGATGCCCTGTCCGCCGCCGATGCAGGCGGTGGCGAGCCCGTAGCGAAGCTTTTCTCGTCGCAATTCGTGGAGAAGGGTGAGAAGAAGTCGCGTTCCCGTCGCCCCGAGCGGATGACCCAGCGCGATGGCTCCTCCGTTCACGTTCGTCTTGTCGCGGTCGAGTCCGAGCTCCTTCTCGACCGCCAGATACTGGGGTGCGAATGCTTCGTTCACCTCGATTCGGTCCATATCCGAGAGCGCGAGACCCGCTCTCCCGAGAGCCTCCCGCGTTGCCGGCGCCGGACCGATGCCCATGATCTCCGGAGGAACTCCCGCATAGGCCCAGCTCACGACCCGGCCCATCGGGCTGAGCTGTCTTTCCTTCACCAGGCCCTCGGTCGCGAGAACGAGGGCTGCCCCGCCGTCCACGATCCCGCTGGCATTTCCGCCCGTCACCATCCCGTCCTTGCCAAACGCGGGCCGAAGCTTGGCGAGAGCTTCGAGGGTCGTCTGGGGGCGGCGGTGATCGTCCTCGGAAAAGAACGTCGATCCGTTCTTGGCCGGCACCTCCACGGGAACGATCTCCTCCTGGAGCTTGCCCGCTCGGTAAGCCGCCTCGGCGGCCCGTTGGCTGCGAAGCGCATATTCGTCCGAGGCTTCCCGGGTGATGCCATAGCGCGAGGCGAGGAGCTCGGCGGTGTTCGCCATGTACAGATTGCACTGCGAATCGAGAAGCGCCGCCATCAGGGAATCCTCGAGCCTGCCACTGCCGAGCCGAAGTCCCTCACGGGCGCCTCTCACGACGAAGGGGGCCTGGCTCATCGATTCCATTCCGCCGGCAAGGGTGAGGCGCGCCTCTCCGGCACGCATGAGATGCGCCGCGGAGACGACCGACTGAATCCCGGATCCACAGAGTCGGTTGACGGTGAGCGCGGGCACTTCATCGGGGATGCCCGCTTTCAAACCGACGTGCCGCGCCCCGTAGATCGAATCGGCCGATGTCTGCTGTGCGTTGCCCATCACGACGTGCTCGATCTCCTCGGGATCGATCCGCGAACGCTGCAACGCTTCCTTCGCCGCGACGACTCCGAGTGCTACTGCGGTGAAATCCTTCAGCGCGCCCACGTACTCGGCCATCGGCGTTCGCGCACCACCGAGGATGTATATGGATTCAGTCAACGTCCCTTCTCCCTCCCGCGTTCGCCTCCATCGTCGCCGCCGCGGACGACTTCGAGGCGCCTCGTGTTTTCCACAATAGCGCGACGCCGGAGACCGCGAGCAGCGCGCCGATGCTGTCGGCAGCCACGTCTCTGAGGCTCACGTGGCGGCCGGGAACGTAGGACTGGTGCCATTCATCGCTGAGTCCGAACAATATCGAGACGGCGAGCGCCGCCCACAGCTTCCACGTCGCTGCGGGCTTGGCAAGGCCGAAGGCAAAAGCCCGTGATGCGAGCAAGGCGAGAATGAAGAACGTGCCCGCGTGAAGGACGTAGTCCGGCGCCTCGATGGGTAGCGGCGGCTGGCTCCTCGACGACGTCCAGAAGATCAAAACCATGAAAAGGAGCAGCGGCCCGTAATAGCGTAGCAAGTTCAAGATGGAAAAGGGTACATGAGCCATCCGAGGAGAAACGCGGAACCGAGGAAACACAGAAACGCGAATATCCCGAAACGGATCTGCTCGCTGGGGGTCTCCCGCATCAGAAGGGCGAACCCGACGGAAACTCCGAAGGCGAATACACTCAATATTAGAAAGTGGCTCGTCAATCTTTTCTCCCCATGGCGATGTCGTAAGCATCGAGCACCACGAGCGCGTTCAATAACCCGGACACGATGAGAAACGTGTAGCCGTATTCGTACGTCCGGGAGGTCACCTCACCGGCCCCAGCACCGAGGAGCTTGGCGGCGAAGTACGGCAAGCCGACGCCAATCTCGGCGAGTCCGGCGAGCAACGTCAACGGCTCCCCGGCGTCGAGGGCGAAGAGCTCACCGTGCATATGGAGTCCCATGACAAAGAGGCCGACGATCACGGTGAAGAACGTGAATCCACGACCGCGCTTGCCCAACATCAAATGACCGAGACCGGGCACGAGCCAAGCCGAAGCGGAAATCGGTATCGCCGCCAGCCCCTGCCCCGTTCGGGAGATTTCTCGAGTATCCATGTCTCGTCGATTCTAGCCGAATTGAGTGCCGTAGAGGCGATCGCCGAAATCTCCCAGACCCGGCAGGATGAATTTCTGATCGTTCAAGCCTCGATCGACGGCGGCGGTGTAGATGGACACATTGGGACAGTGTGTGGCGAGAAGGTCGATCCCCTCGGGAGCGGCGACGATCGAGAGGAGTCTTACGTCTTTGGCACCGTGCTCGTCGAGAAGGCCGATCGCCGCCCTCGCCGATCCCCCGGTTGCCAACATGGGGTCGAGGATCAGGACGATTCGTTCCTGAAGCGGCGGAAGCTTGCGATAGTACTCCCGGGCGACGGCGGTCTCTTCGTCGCGCTCCAGCCCGACGTGCCCGACGGTAGCGTTCGGCAACAGCTGAAGCATGACGTCCAGCATTCCCAGTCCGGCGCGCAAGATGGGCACGAGAACGATGTCTGCCGCCAGTCGGCGGACCTCGGCCTCCTCGAGGGGCGTTCGGACCCTCTCACGGCGAACCGGCAGGTCTGCGGTGGCCTCTACGGCGACGAGCATCGTGATCTGCTTCGTCAAGAGACGAAACCTTGAGGGAGGCGTCGTCTCGTCACGCAGGGCGGCGAGAACGTCGTCCACCAGTGGGTGTTCTACGACGTGGATGGTCACTGAAAACCTCTTTCTTGCTATCATCATAATCCTTTCACGATGAGAGCGGTCGATATCCTGAGGCGTAAGCGCGACGGGAAGAAGCTCGAGCCCGATGAGATCGATTTCTTCGTACAGGGAGCGGTATCGGGCGAGGTGCCCGACTATCAAATCGCGGCATTCTTGATGGCCGTCTATCTGAAGGGCATGAGCGACGAGGAAACGCTTTGCCTCACCCGCTCGATGCTTCTGAGTGGCTCGGTCATGGACTTCGGCGACGTTCCCGGCGCCAAGATCGACAAGCACAGCACCGGCGGGGTCGGTGACAAAGTTTCGCTCATCGTCGCTCCCATCGCGGCTTCCGCCGGCGTGGTGGTTCCGATGCTCTCCGGTCGCGGGCTCGGGCACACCGGCGGCACTCTCGACAAGCTCGAGTCCATTCCCGGCTTCGACGTCCGGCTCGATCTGGAGCGATTCCGAGCCGCGGTGCGCAAAATCGGCGTCGCCATGGTGGGTCCAACAAAGGACGTTGCTCCCGCCGACCGGAAGCTCTACGAGCTGAGGGACGCGACCTCGACGGTAGAAAGTCTCCCGCTCATCACCGGAAGCATTCTGTCGAAGAAGCTCGCGGAAGGCATCGACGGTCTCGTCCTCGATGTCAAGACGGGCAGTGGCGCGTTCATGAAGACGGAGGAGCGTGCGAGGCTCCTCGGACGGATGCTCCTCGACACCATGGGGAAGATGGGCAAGAAAGCCGTGGCGCTCCTGACCGACATGTCGCAACCGCTCGGCGACAACGTCGGCAACGCGCTAGATCGG